>JAJYVB010000251.1 GCA_021792265.1 Deltaproteobacteria bacterium
CGCGGCCGTGGTGTGAGCGACGGGGTGCTTGTGGGCTGTTTTGGAGCCGCGTGCGCCGACGGAGCGTGGCGGGCGGCTTTGGTGTGTGCCGGTGCCTCAGCCACTTTTGCGGCAGCCGGGGCTATAAGCACCGGAGGAGGATAGATCCGGGTGGGCGCCGACGGGGACGATTCGGATTCGTCCGAACTCTTCACTAACAGTACCGCCTGGTGGGTCGTAAGCGGCGTCCAGGGGCGGGCAGTGAAAATATAGCCGAGCGCCTTGGCCGCAGTCAGTCCCGTAAGCGTCGGGTGCCAGCTTTCTTCAAGCTCCAGGTTGCCCACGCGCCGGCCGGGCAGCCCGTGACCGGGGCCGCGGCCATCAACTACCACGTAGGCGTCCTCAGGGCGCTCCACCGCCGTCAATCGCCGCAGATACCATCTGAGCGCCGCCGGGCAACCCTCCTCGAAAAACACGGTCGTGTCGCCGTGCGGCGCGTTCTTAGCCAACGCCGCGGTTACCCAGACCGTACTCAGCGTTGTCTGCGGCTCGCTCCAGTAAAGAAGGGCGCGGCGCGCCCACGCGGCCTCGCTGGGGTCTGGAGCCACATAGACAAAGTTGCTCGCCAACTGAACAAGAAGCGTCAGCGCCGCGAGGACACCCAATGGATAGCGCAGGAATATCCAGGCACCGGTGCGATGGAGGTAGTTAATCCCCAGGGCTCCGACCAGCGCCGCGGGAACGATCAGAGCCGGAGCGAGGGCTGGCGCGCGATGTGGTAGCAGGCCATAGGCGACAACGCTCAGCCCGAGCCAGGCCGTGCAGAACAGGGAAAACCGCGTTCGCAGCCGCAGACATAGCAGCGCGATAAGCCCGACCGCGGCGCATACCACCACCAGGAACTCGTCGAGCACAAATATCGGAGCGTAAAGCTGGAGCCCCGACGAGTAGCCTGCCACCGGTCCGGAGCTGAAATTCGCAAGCGCGATTTGCCGCAGCACTTCGCGGAGCGTGCGATGCGCGAAGTTCGTTTCGATTAGAAGCCCGAAGGCGACCATCACACCAACGCCCGCGAGCGCTAGCCCGCGCCGCCGATGCCACCACACCCAGAAGCGCTGCCAGGCGTTGCCCACACCTGCGCCCTCCCAAATGCCGACGATCGCCAACGCGGCCAGCATCACGCCACCGACGACCACGCTTGCGGGATCGCAGTCGAGCGCAAAGGCGGCCACGATACCCAGTGCGAGGGCACCCGCCAAATCCGGCCGATGACTTATCGCGTCAAGCAGGACAAGCGCGAAAATAACCAGGGCGAGTGCCGGGATTATTCCCGTTGCGTAGCGCCCGTAGTAGGTAACGGTTGGGGACAGTGCGAGCATCGCGCCAAAGGCGAGCGCTCCCGCGCGCCCGAGCCACCGGCGCATCGCCAACGCCGCCCAAACCATCAGGATTCCCGCAACTGCGTAAACCAGGCGCGCAGCGAAACCGTCAGCGCCCAGCAGTCCCATCACCGAGGCTCCGAGTAATTGTGTCACCATCGACGAGGCTGCATCGCCATGCGCGCCCAAAGCCGCTAATCCGCCCCGGGCGACGCCAAGCGCGGCAATCGTGCGCTGAGCCTCTGATTCGCTGAGCGGACGCGCTGCCAGCATCGCCAGCCGGCTCACGACCGCCCACAGCGCAATCACCGCGACGAGCGCCCGTTCGACGGTGAGCACAAAGAGCGGACGTTCGAGCCGCTCTGCGCTGAGGTTGCGGCGCTCTTGAGGTTCCGCCGGTTCCTCTTCGAACTCCTGAGGTTCCCGCAGCTCGATTCCGAGGCGCCAGCCCTCAGGCTCCGGCGATTTTCCGCGTTCCGCCATTCGCCCAACAGCGCTATTTGGCGTGAAGGCTTTTGTCAACGCAAAACGTGCGTTTGCTGACAAGTTTGCGCGTTGCCTGTGCGGCACTCTAAAGAGATGGCGCTTAGCTGTTTGAGGCCGCCGGATAAGCGGCTATTGTCTAAGACTTTGGCTGTTGACGATGACGTGGCGGCTCCATATGGAACTGCGCAAGACGCTGAGCGCGCTCCTGTGGTTTCTGGCTCTGGCGGCGTTGCTGGCGCTGTTTTTTGCGTTCCGCGAGCACGCGACCTTGTTCCACGGGCCGCGCGTCAGCGTTTCCGCGCGCCATCTGCCCTACTATGCCTTCTGCTCGTTCTGCCGGATGCTGGCGGCCTACGTGCTCTCGCTGGCCTTCGCGATACCCTACGGCCTGTTCGCGGCGCGCGGCGGCCTTTACGAACGCATCATGATTCCGGCGATCGACATCGCGCAATCGGTGCCGGTCATCGGTTTTTTTCCGGCAGCGATCTACTTTTTCGTCTCACTCGCCCACGGGAGCCGGCTTGGGGTCGAGATGGCAGCGGTCTTTCTCATCTTCACGAGCCAGGCCTGGAACCTGGCGCTGGGTGTGTTCGAATCGGCGCGCACGATACCGTCGGAGATTACCCAGGCGTTGGATACCTTCGGCGCCAGCGATTGGCTCAGGCTAAGACGCCTGCTTTTGCCAATCTGCGTGCCGAAACTCGTGTACAACTCGATCCTGTCGTGGGTTGCCGGATGGTACTTCCTGATCGCATGCGAAATCATCAGCGTCGGTCCTACCCATTATCGGCTGCCGGGGTTGGGAAGCTATCTGATGGAGGCAGCCAACCGCGGACGCTCTGGTGAAATCGTAGCGGCCCTGCTGGTGCAACTCGCCATCATAATCGCGATGGACCTCGTAGTATGGCGGCCGCTCTCGGCGTGGTCTGAGAAGTTTCGCTACGAGTTCCTGGCGGGGGCTGGCGAGCCGATGAGTTCGCTTGCGCTGCTGAGCGCGCTGGGCGATGCGGGTGCGGCCGGGGCGCGATTCTTACGCCGGGCGCTTCATCCTCTGTGGACGGTATTCCAAGCATTAAGCGTGCTGATCGAACGCCTGGAGGCCCCCCATCAAACCGCTGCTTTAAAAGCGCTGCGATGGGCCGGGCGAATCTTCGTTTATGCTTTCCTCGGGCTGGTCGCCTACGGCCTGGCGCGCGGCGCGACAGCCCTGGTGCGCGCGTTGATAGCGCCCTGGCCGGGCGAGGTGCGGGCTATTCCCGCAGCGGCTGGCGCCTCGTTGTTAAGGCTGGTAATAGCTTACCTGATATCCTTGGCGTGGACTCTTCCCTGCGCGGTGGCTGCAAGCGAGAGCCCCCGCTTCAGCCGCTGGCTCGCCCCGCTTGCTCAGATCGTAGGCTCCATTCCTGCGACCGCCCTGTTCCCGCTCATTGTTCTGCTCGTCATCCGTCTGACGGGAGGGATGAATCTGGCCTCGATCCTGCTTATCCTGACCGGGATGCAATGGTACCTGCTTTTTAACCTGCTGGCGGGCGTGAGCCAGATTCCCGAGGACCTGAAGGAGGCGACGCGGGGTTTCGGGCTTGCGCGCGGCGCAACCTGGCGCCGGCTGACCATCCCCGCGCTTACTCCGTCGCTGGTGACCGGCAGTATCACGGCGTGGGGCGGCGGCTGGAATGCATTGATTCTGTCTGAGTATTTCGTCTTCCGCGGCCACACTTACCAGGTGACCGGCCTGGGGGCGCTGCTTGACGCCGCCACCTACGGCTCGGGAAACGGCGCGATGATCCTGCTAAGCCTGCTCTCGATGGTGGTTATCGTGATAGTGTTGAACCGTTTAGTCTGGCGCCGGCTGTATGACCTCGCTACTGAGCATTTCAGGCTCGATTATTAGCGGGGAAGCCACATGAGCGAACTCGATCCGCCATTGCCATGGCCCTGCTCGATCTGCGACACGTCTCCAAAAGCTACCCCCGCTCCAAGGGCGGCCTGCGCGTACTGGAAGATATTTCGTTCGCGGTCGAGGAGGGCGAATTCGTCGCGATCGTAGGCCCTTCGGGATGTGGCAAATCGACACTGCTGCGAATAGTCGACGGTCTGGTGCCGCCCACTTCGGGCGATGTCCTCTACCGGGAAACGCCGGTTCACTCGATCAACCTCGAATGCGCGCTGATCTTCCAGTCGTTCGCGCTCCTGCCCTGGCTCACGGTCGAAGCCAATGTGGAACTTGGCCTGGAAGCGCGAGGGGTCAAGCCTGCCGATCGCAAGCGAACCGCGGGAAAATATATCGACAAGGTTGGGTTGGACGGCTTCGAGGAGGCTTATCCGCGCGAGCTTTCCGGAGGGATGAAGCAGCGGGTGGGCCTGGCTCGGGCACTTGCGGTGGAACCCAGGCTGCTGCTTATGGATGAGCCGTTCTCCTCGCTCGACGCCCTCACAGCGATAACGATGCGTGAGGAATTGCTGGATATCTGGCGCTCGCCCGATAGTTCGGTGCACACGATCCTGCTCGTGACCCACAACATCGAGGAGGCTGTCGAGCTGGCCGACCGTATACTGGTTTTGTCGGCCGGACCGGGCCGGCTCCTGGCTGACTGCAAGGTCGAACTTCCGCGCCCGCGCGATCGGCGCTCGGAACAGTTCAACGCGATCGCCGAGCGCGTCTTCTCGCTAATCGAGGAGCGCGGCTGATGGCGGCTCTGGGCATAACGCCAATTCCGGATGGTCATCCGAACCGGGTCTTCGGGCTGCTGGAGATCCTCGAAGACCGAGGTGGGCGCGAAGACGGGTATCGGCTGGCGCGAGACCTCAATTACGCATTTACGGACTTGCTGAAGGTGATGAAGACGGCCGAGATTCTCGATTTCGTGTCGACCCCGGCCGGCGACGTAGTGCT
>JAJYVB010000252.1 GCA_021792265.1 Deltaproteobacteria bacterium
TCACCCCGCAGCGGGGATTCCTCGCTGCGCTCGGAATGACAGGAAAAATTCACAGCCTCTCAGAATGACCGATTCCATTTTGTCAATTTATTTGCGGGACACCGCACTAGCGGTCCGCCGCCGCGCTCCAGGACATCCGGCCTTTGGGGCGGCTGGAAAAGCGGTAGACGATCTCTCCAGGGCGCACATAACCAAGCTCGCGCCGGATAAGGCGCTGGATACAACGGTCATTCGATTTGAGCTGCTCGACGCGTTTGGCCAGCCGCGCATTGACGGCGAGCAGGGATGCTCGGGTTCGCTCCAGTTGCACCTGCTCGCCTCGTAATGCGAGGAGATCGCGAAAGCCGTGGCGGGCCATCGCACAATCGAGCGCCAAGCCCAGAAGGATCGCGGCCAGGATAACGCTTGGCCAGTTTCGTGAGAGCCTGTTCCTAAACCGTGCCAATGGCGACGATTTTAAGAGCACCCATCGGCAGGCTGCAAGTGCGTCGAGCTTAACGCCATTTTAATTCGACTGGCTCGTTAGGCGGATCGATTCCTCTCCCAGCCAAAATATTTTTTTGTGCAAGCATGTTTCTGTTGATTTTGGAATAACGGGTTTATATAATCGGCGCCACGACCGCTGGGGGTGAAAGCGACGATTCGTTCAGGCACATCGTCCGGCAGTGCAGTTTGGAGAAGAGGAGGTGTCTATGCCAGTTAAGAGAAGGAGCGGTTCAGCGGCTTCTAAATCCAAAACAATGCTTAAGAAAGATATGAAGAAAAAGGCTGGCAAGAAGAAGAAGAAGTAACTGCCGAGTTTACCCCCGGACGCTGACTCCGGGGGCTGGCTTACGATACCCAGTCGCTGTCGGACGACTTCGGGGCCTCGGCCCCATCTAAAGACGGAAAGGCCCCCTCAGCCAGAGGGGGCCTTTCCTGTCTGACTCGCGATGATGCGCGCATAAGTCGCGCAGTGCTGCTGTGCGCATCCGTTTAGTCTTGCCGCCGTGTAGATGGGGGCGGCGCCGGAGTTGTCCGATGGCGCTTTGACGAAAGCGCGCGCGCCTGTTAATTAAAAGCATGGCGCGCGTTGCTCCAGCATTGGCGCGAGAAATCGACAGGTTGGCGAAAGCCCGCGGGTAAGGCGGGCTTTCTTCTTATGGAGGCCAGCAAAATGTTGCGTCACGAGATCCCCGAAGGACTCACCTTCGACGACGTGCTGCTGCTGCCCCAGGGTTCGCACCTGCTGCCCTCCGAATGCGACGTCTCGACCCGGCTCACTTCCCGCGTATGGCTGAAAATCCCTGTGGTATCGAGCCCGATGGATACGGTCACCGAGTTTCGCACGGCAATCGCCATCGCGCAGCTCGGCGGCCTCGGCTTCATCCATCGCAATCTCACGATCGAGCGGCAGGCCGCCGAGGTCGTAGCGGTGAAGAAGTACGAAAGCGGGATGATCACGGATCCCGTAACCGTCCGTCCCGACCAGCGCATCGACGAAGCGCTCGCCCTGATGGAGCGCTACGGCATCTCGGGCCTGCCCGTAGTGGTCGACAAACGGTTGGTCGGAATTCTTACCAATCGCGACTTGCGCTTCGAGAAACGGCTCGACAAGCCGGTGCGCGAAGTCATGACCTCCGAGGTTATTACCGCACGCCCGGACGTCAGCCTTGAAGAGGCCAAGGAGATCCTCCAGGCACATCGGATCGAAAAGCTGCCGCTGGTGGACGAGCACGACCGCTTGTGCGGCTTGATAACTGTCAAGGACATGGACAAGGCGACTCGCTATCCGCACGCCAGCAAGGACCGGATGGGACGTTTGCGCGTGGGAGCGGCGATCGGCGTCGGCGCCGATCGCGCCGAACGCGCTGCGGAGCTGGTGCGGGCCGCTGCCGACGTGCTCTGCGTCGACGCCGCCCACGGTCATTCGCAAAACGTGATCGACGCGGTGCGCGCGACCAAACGCGAATGGCCCGACATTGACGTGGTCGCTGGCAACGTCGCAACCGCCGAAGGCGCCCGCGCGCTTATCGAAGCCGGCGCCGACGCCTTGCGCGTCGGACTCGGACCCGGCTCAATTTGTACGACGCGCGTTATTTCGGGCGTGGGCGTCCCGCAGCTCACCGCCATCATGGAATGCGTCGCCGAGGCTGAGCCGCATGGCGTTCCGGTGATCGCCGACGGCGGCATCCGCTACTCGGGCGACATCACCAAGGCGCTGGCCGGCGGAGCAAGCTGCGTCATGATCGGGTCGCTGTTTGCCGGCACCGAGGAGAGCCCCGGCGAGACGATTCTTTACCAGGGACGCACGTATAAGCTTTATCGCGGGATGGGGTCGCTTGGCGCGATGAGCGAGCGGACGCGCGACCGCTACGGCCAGCATGAAACGACCGAGGGCAAGGTCGTGCCCGAAGGTATCGAAGGACGCGTCCCGCATCGTGGGCCGCTGGCCTCCAACATCGAGCAGCTCATTGGCGGGCTCCGTTCCGGGATGGGCTATGTCGGAGCGGCGACGCTCGGCGAACTGCGGGCGCGCGCGCGGTTTATCCGTGTGACCGAGGCGACCCATCGCGAGAGCCACGTCCACGACGTGTTTATTACCAAGGAAGCTCCCAACTATCGTCCGTAGCAGCAGGCTGTTGAAAAAGGATTTTCACAGCGTGCTTCCCGTGCTCGCTGCCCCGGAAAGGAACGAAGCCGCTTCCGACGCATGGTGTTGAGTGAGCGCGGCGGTTAACTCGCTGTTTTCAGTTTTGATCAACGCCCTGCCAGAATCATTGGGGCGCGCGCCTGCCAAGCGGAAAGCTGCGCGTGGCTCAGTAGAAGGGACTAGGTCGTGGGGACTCGGCGCGCAAAACTGCGAGTAGGCGTCCTGTTCGGCGGGCGCTCGAGCGAGCACGAAATCTCTCTGCGCTCGGCGTTGGCCGTGATGTCCGCGATCGATCGGCGCCGCTATGAGGTCGTGCCGATCGCGATCGCCCGCGACGGCCGCTGGTACGTCGAGCCTCACGCCCTTACGAAGCTGCCGCGCCTAACGGCCAAGCTGGGCGGTCTCACACGCGGCACCCTGGCGGTCGATCTCGCACCGTATCCTGACGGCCGCAGGCTCAGGGCCGGTGCTGCGGCGAAGCGGCGAACTGGCAGCGCAGGCATGCTCCGACAGCTCGATGTCGTCTTCCCCGTGCTTCATGGGAGCTTCGGCGAGGATGGCACGATACAGGGGCTCCTTGAGCTCGCTCAGGTTCCCTACGTCGGTGCGGGAATCCTCGGGTCAGCCATCGGGATGGACAAAGACGCACAGAAGCGGTTGCTGGGAGCGGCGGGAATTCCGACCGTGCGTTACCGTGCGCTTGACCGCGCCGATTACGAAGCCGATCCAAAGTCGGCGGCGCGTGACGCGCAGGAACTCGGGTACCCGGTGTACGTTAAGCCCAACGCGCTCGGATCTTCCGTCGGCGTGAGCCGGGTAACAAGTGCGGCGGGTCTGCGCCGGGCAATTGACGAGGCGTTTCGCTACGACACGCGGGTCCTGATCGAAGCGGCGTGCGAAGGACGCGAACTGGAATGCGCGGTGCTGGGCAACGAGCGGCCCGAAGCGTCGGTTGTCGGCGAAGTGGTGGTCGGCTCAAGCCACCGCTTCTATAGTTACGAATCCAAGTACATCGACCCCAGCGGCGCAGCGATCCGGATTCCTGCGGACCTGCCCACTTCCGCGGGGCAGCGGATTCGCGAGCTTGCCGCAGCAGCCTTCAAGGCTCTCGATCTGGCCGGTATGGCGCGGGTCGATTTTCTTGCCTCGCGCGATCTCGGCGAACTCTTCGTGAACGAAGTCAACACCATTCCCGGCTTCACCGAAATCAGCATGTTCCCCAAGCTCTGGGAAGCTTCCGGGCTGCCGTTGCCCGAGCTCATCGACAGGCTGATCGCCCTGGCGCTCGAGCGCCAGCGAAGCCGCGCCGCGCTGGAAACGAACTATCGTCCGCGGGCCTAGATTCCGCCCGACGCCGCGCCCCGATGCCTTCGATTCTCGTTGCCACCACCAATCCCGCGAAGGTTGCCGAGTACCGAATCCTGCTACGCGAGTTCGGCCTGGAGGTCTGCTCGCTTTCCGACCTGGGAATCGATGGCGAAGCTGACGAAACGGGGGCCAGCTTCGCCGAGAACGCGCTTCTCAAGGCGCGCCACTATTTCGAGCGCGCGCGCCGCCCGACGCTCGCGGATGACGGCGGGCTCGAGGTCGACGCTTTGGGCGGCGAACCGGGCGTTAAGTCCCACCGATGGCTGGGGCGGGAATGCGACGCTGCTGAGCTTGCCGACGAGGTGATCCGCCGGATGCGCGGAATCGAGCCTGCGCGTCGCACGGCGCGCCTGCGAGCCGCCGCGGCGCTGGTCTACGAAACAGGCGGACGGCAGCACGAGGAGGTAGCCGAGGCTTCACTTGAAGGCCTGATCGCCGAGCGCCGTTACCATGAGATACTCGCCGGGTTTCCTTACCGGGCGATCCTTGTGATTCCGGAGCGCGGCGGCCGCTACCTGGCCGAACTCGGCGAAAACGAAGCGGCAGCTTTAAGCCAGCGTCGAGTGGCCCTCGCCAGGCTCAAACCGGTGCTGCAAAAACTGGCGCGCACCTAGCGCGGTGTCCCGTTAATACCCTCAATAAAAAACCGCCTTACGCAGTGCGTCATCCTGAGCGCAGCGAGTCTGCGAGCGGAGTCGAAGGATCCGCGCGGCATTCCTTGGCCGCGCGAT
>JAJYVB010000253.1 GCA_021792265.1 Deltaproteobacteria bacterium
AGATTCCCGACATCCCCTCGCGCTTGGCGTCGTCTTTCAACTCCTGAACGTCGATCTTCTTGGTGCGTCCCTTCTCGACGACCTCCTCGCCGTTGTACAGGCGCAGCTTGGTCATCAGGTCGCACTTCGAGGTCGGCTCCAGCCGCGACAGAATCGCGTACATCGAGGCGATTTCCAGCGTATGGGGCGCGACGTGGGCGCGGAAGTCGGAGTTGCGGATGATCTTCTGGTAGATCTTCACCTCTTCCGACAGCCGCAGGTTGTACGGCACCTTGACCACCACGATACGGTCCAGGATCGCCTCGTTGGTGTGGTCAGCCTTGAACTTCTGCCATTCGGCCTCGTTCGAGTGCGCCACGATGCAGGT
The DNA here is from genome assembly GCA_021792265.1 of Deltaproteobacteria bacterium. Taxonomy (GTDB): domain Bacteria; phylum Desulfobacterota; class Binatia; order Binatales; family Binataceae; genus JAJYVB01. The sequence goes on from JAJYVB010000253.1 coordinate 368, forward strand.
GTCGACGTAGACCATCCCGTGCCGGCCCGGCGCCGGAATGATCTTCTCCTGCGTCGCCGTGATCATCGCGTGCAGGTATTCGGTCTCGTTCTTGAAGACCTCGATGAACTCGACCATCCCGCGGTCGCCGACGTCGAGCGCGCCGTTGAGTTCAAGCACCCGCGGATCGCCCTCGGAGTACTGGTCGAGCTTCGAGATGTCCTCGGAGCCGATCAGCACCGAGGTATCCTGGTTGTTGGGGTCTACCGGCGGCACGACTCCGATGCCGACCCGGTTACGCTTGGAAAAACTGCGGGTCTCCACCGGGAACTCTTCGTATTGCTGGCTGAATTCCGTGCGCAGCCGGTAGCGGCACACCGGGCACAGGTCGCCCTCGACATGCACGCCGAGCATCTTCTCGAACTCGCGCCTGAGGTGGCGCGGGATCAGATGAAGCGGCTCTTCGTGCATCGGGCAGCCCTGGATTGCATAGAAGACGTCGGACTGTTCGAGCCCGCGCTGCAACCGCTCGACCAGCGAGCTTTTGCCTGAGCCCACCGGACCCATCAGGTAGAGCACCTGGCGGCTTTCCTCACCCTTGAGAGAGGCAGAATGAAAGTAGCGGACTATCTGGGCAATGCTGCGCTCGATGCCGAAAAACTCGTCGGCGAAAAAATTGTACACCTTGACGGGCTCGTCCTTGTAAAGACGGCGCGTTCGAGGATCGTCGGTTTCCTGGATGCTGCGGGTACCGATCGAGATAATGAGGTCGTAAATGCGGGCGTGAGAAAGCCGGGGCAGCGTGGGATCGGCTTTGACAAACTCCAGGTACTCCAGCAAGGTTCCCTGCCACTGCTTGGACTCACGCGCGGCCCGGTCCGCTTTAATGACCTGCTCAAAACTGTTCATTTCCGCCATCTTCCGACCCCTTGGTTTGCCTTAAATCATGGCTCGCCGTCAGCGGCGGCGCCGGTTATGTGCTATTTTCGACGCTCATGCCGCCGCAAAGTATAACGAATAGCCGAACCCTTAATCAATTAACCTTGCCTCTATAGTTGACGGTTTGAGCTATTCACATCTTCACAGGGCTTCGACCACAGCTTCGGCGACAGCTCGCCCCAGCTCTCGCTCAAGCTCGGCCAGGCTCTGTTGCGCCGTCCTCGCCGGTCAGTAAGCCTTCCGCCGCCTGATAACGACCGTGTTCGCGACGAACGCGAGCGGCGAGCAGACGGTCGTCATGAGCGAATGACACCCATCCGTTCTCGGTACTGGCGCGACTTAGGTAGCGCTCCTTCTCCTCCATGGTTCGCAGCGCGTCGAGGTCGTAGGCTTGGTTCCACGGCCCCCGAAGATGCGAACGGGTCGGCACGATGTCGGCCAGATGGACGAAGCTCCCTTGCCCAGTCTCGACCCTGACCACCTGATGGTCGTAGGTATGGCCGCCGGTTACCGCCGCGCGCACCCCTGGAATCAATTCTACAGTGCCGCTCACCGGTTCGAGACGCTGGGCTACCGGCTCAAGGCATTCCGGAACGTGGCGATACGCCGCGCGGAGTCTTTCATTGCGGCTTGAACGTGCTACCTCAAGCTCGCCCGCCTGTACCACGACCCGCGCCCGCGCGAAGGCAGCTTCGAACCGCCCTGAGGGGCGCCGGCGCACGATACCACCCGCATGATCGAAGTGGAGATGCGACAGTACTACGCAGGTGACGTCGCCGGGTTCCATTCCGAGCCGTTCGAGCCCGTCGCACAGCCAGCCATCTCCGTGGTCGAAGATCTTGCGCTCCACGTCGCTCAAGCGATTGCCAATTCCGGTATCGACCAGAACTGCCTCGTTGCCGCGAATGATAAGCGGGCAGACCAGGTTCAGCCGGATACGGTTGTGCTCGTCAGGCGGATGCTCACGGCGCCAAAGCTCGCGCGGCACCACCCCGAACATGCAGCCGCCGTCGTTGCGCCAGAAGCCGTCGGTAAGGAGGGCGATCGTTACCGGTCCCAGGTCGATTTTCGCAGGTGCATCCATCTTGTGAGATTCGTTATTTGCACGCCCGGCGCGGGCGCCAAAGCACCGCCAGCGCGAACCGCCGCCGCCACACCCCCGATCGACCGCTAGGATCCTACAAGCCAAACTCCGAGCGCGAGTGCCAAGGCGCTTAGCAGCGCACCCAACCCATAGAGGCCGAGCGTTCGTGTTGACCGGCGTTCGTCACTCCCCGCTGCGGGTGCCTTCTGGGCCCTTAACAGTTCGACAAAGATTGCAGCCGTTGCCAGGTAGAGTACAACTTTTGCCGCAAGAACCGCCATGAAGGCTCTGGAGAAGCCGCCGGCTCGCATTCCGGCCGCGTAAGCGAGATTGGCCACGCCGGTGACCAGGATGACGGCCAACAGTCCCACGCACAACCGCCCTATCGGGAGCGCTGCCCGGCCGGCGAAACTCGCGCGTTCTTCGCCCTCGAGCGTCGCAGCGGCTAAAACGAAACTTGCTGCGGCACCCGTTAGAAGAGCCCCGCTCAGCACATGGGTCCAAAGCAACAGGTTTCTCACCGTCAAGACTCGCTGCTCGCCGCCCTCAATCTATTCGGGGCGGGCAAAAGAAAACAGGTGAAAGATTTCAATACGGACCAGTCCAGCTTAGCGTCAAGCAACCCCGCTGGTTAATCAGGCCACGGCAATCCCTGCCGCGCCTTTAAACAGCCACGATTGCAGCTTGAACACCTACTGCTCAAGAAACCTGCTTGCCCCGCCATGGTCCGGCGGCTAGCCTTCGCATGACAAGGGGGGCCCGACATACATGAAGGGTCGGAGAACAAGGTGGTCGAACAGGCGAGCGTTCTGGACGCTAGCCACGATCGTGCTCTCAATCGCCACCTGTGGGGTTGGGGATACAAGCTCGCCCGGTGACACGATTCCGCCCGGCACCAGGATCACCATGGCTAATTGGCAGCAGTACCGCCAATTCATGCCCGACGGAATGCAGATGCTGTTCGAGGGGAAATACTTCTGGAAGATGCCGGCCGATGTTGAGATGGACGTGGGGGCAACCCGCCTTCATCCATTGCCCGCGGGCTACCTAGCGGCGACCAAGAAGTACGCCTCGCAAGCGAAAATCCTTACGCTTCCCGACGGCGGCCTGCTCCTCAAGGACTACGTGGCCGGAATCCCCTTCCCCGATCCCCAGGAACCGCACCGGGGATGGAAAACCCTGGTCGACGTCTGGTACCGCTACGTGCCGCACCTGATCGCTGACACTCCCGACAACCCGGTCACCCTGTGCTCGCAGAACCGTTATCTCAACATGGCGTGCAGCAAGGTCATTTTCGTTTACCGCCAGCTTCGCCACAACACCGACCCCGGCGTCCCCATGAACCTCCCGAGTGCCGGTCCGCGCGACTACACCGAGTGGGTAATGGTGGAGGAGCCGGAGCAGCTCAAGTACTCGGCGTTGCTGACGATCTTTTACCAGGACCTTAGCCACGACGAGGACGCCTACGCCTTCATCCCGCGGCTTCGCCGCACGCTGCGGCTGAGCACGGCGTCGCGCTGCGCACCGGTTTTCGGCAGCGATTTCAACCCCGACGATTTCCGCTTCGGCTTCAACGGCAATCTAACCAAGTTCCAGGCGCATTTTTTAGGCGAGCGCAAAATCCTGGCAATGATCAATTACAACACCGAGCCGGGCAAATTCCCGTCAAGTTTCTACATGCCGCTCGGATGGCCGCAGCCGTCGTGGGGCCAGTGGGAGCTGCGCGACGTCTACGTGCTTGACGTGCGGCGCATTCCCGCACACTCCGCAGGCTACTGCTACGGCAAGCGAATCATGTACGTCGACAAAGAGAGCTTAGCGCCGCTCTGGGAGGACCTCTACGATTCGCAGATGAGGCTCTGGAAGCTCTATTTTCTTGCGCCGCGGGCCCGGATGGTGCCGGGAGTGGGAGTGGAAGACGTGAGCGGCTCGGAGATCGTTTCGCTGTGGGACCTGGTCAATCCTCACGCCACTTACGCGATTTTCACTGACCCTCAGGGCCATGACGTGTTGATAAACAGCCAGGTTCCTACCCAGTACCACAACATCGAGCGTTACGGCACCCCCGGCGGCCTGGACGAAATCATGCGCTAGGGTGATGTCCCGTTAATACCCTCAATAAAAAACCGCCTTGCGCAGTGCGCCATCCTGAGCGCAGCGAGTCTGCGCGCGGAGTCGAAGGATCCGCGCGGCATTCCTTGGCCGCGCGATTTGGCTGGGTTTGCCGAAGAAAGTCCATCGCAGCCGCAAGGATGGCGGCTGCGGATTCTTCGCTGCGGAGGCCCCTCTCGCTTCGCTCAGGGCGCCGCAGCGGCGGCTCAGAATGACCGATTCCATTTTGTCAATTT
>JAJYVB010000016.1 GCA_021792265.1 Deltaproteobacteria bacterium
GATGACGCACTGCGTAAGGCGGTTTTTTATTGCGGGCATTAACGGGACATCACGCTAGCGCGGGCTTTCGACTCTCGGCGTTCCGGAAATCCTGAAGCTTTTCTTCAACGTGAGTATCCGCGCCTCATCGTCGCCGGAACACGCAAGCGGCGAGTTGTCTCCACCCCGGCGGCAAGCTCTCACCGGCACGTGACCGACTCAGGGGATTTACACTGGGACGGTTCGGAGCGACCATCGTAAGTGAGCAAGCGGTAGTGGTTGTCCGGCTCGTATGCGCCCTGGCTGGCGGAGAGCTCGTGGGCGCTTGGAGTGGCCGTGAGCTTTGCAGGCCGGTTACACGTGGCGGAGGCGGTCAGGTGCTGCGAAGCGATTGCAGCCGCGGCAATGTTGGCGCTAACGCTCAGCGGATGTTTTCAGGCGGGCGGCGCGTTACCTCCGGCGCTTGACATAACCGACTTTTGGCAGGGCGTGTCTGTCGTGACACCCGGTTGGCCGGGCGCGCACGGAGCCGGTATTGGCTACGGGATCCAACTAATTTCCCTCACCCTGTTAGAAGAGGGTTCGAGGCTCACTGGCTTTTATGCCTGTGAAAGATACACAGCCGAGTGCGGCGACAGGGGACTTCACGAGAACGGGCCAATAAACGGGGGCATCATAGCTGGCGACGAAGTTAACTTTCGCGTGACCTTCGCCTCCGATCTGTCAAGCTGTATTTTCGGGGGACGGTTTTCGATTTTTAAAGGGCAGGGCAGTTACCACTGTTACTCTGGGGGAGGGTTGATCGAAGCGGGAAAGTGGAACGTAAGGCGCGCCGGTGTTTCCCCGCAGTTGCAGGCCGCGCCGCCTCCGAAGCCAGTACCGTAATCATCGGTGCGCCTGACGGCCTTTCTTGCCGCGGCATCGCGTCCATAGCACGCGGCGTATGCATGTTTAGCCGCGCCGACGGCCTAGCGAGCAGAAGCCGGAGAAATTGCGGTACAGTCCGCGTGCTGATGACGGGGCCAGGACGTTAGGCTATTGTGGCCCTCGCGGTAGAGATCCGGTCCCAAGAACCGATCCCGCTCGGGGTGTTGGGGAGCTGAAGAACTCGACGCTTACGAGGAACTGGCGGTTAACAACCTGAGAAAAAAACCGGCTTCCTTCCTTTAATCCTTCGCCTGGGAAAGATTACGGTGAGGGAAGCAGGTTGCGAAACAGCTTTTTCACCAACCTGCCGCCATTGAAACGCGTCCACTGGTTTCGCCTCCTCCTGCTCTGGCTCGCCGGTATAGACCTCAGGCTTACTTTGCTTGCCGTGCCGCCGCTTCTGCCGGCGATCCATCGGACGCTCAACCTCGACGAGAAGGCGGTTGCGATTCTGACCGGGCTGCCAGTGCTTCTACTTGCCGTAGCTGCGACGCTCGGAGCACTAATAACGGCTCGGTTCGACGCCCGCCGAGCACTGATCTTCGGCCTCTTGGTAATCGGTGTGAGTTCCGGGCTTCGGGGCGCCGGCCATGCGGCTATAGTCCTTTTCGGGACGACCTTTGTGATGGGTGTCGGGGTCGCGGTCAGCCAGCCGGCCTTTCCGTCGCTCGTGTACGAGTGGTTTCCCGACCGGATCGGTCTGGCAACGGCGGTTTACACTAACGGCCTCCTCAGCGGCGAGGTGTTGAGCACGGCACTGACGACGCCGGTTGTGATGCCGGCGGTCGGTGAAAGTTGGGCGCTCGCTTTTTCGTTCTGGGCGTTGCCGGTTGTTCTTACTGGGCTACTTTTCGCGGCGGCTACGCGGCCTCTGGCAAAACGCGGCGGGGATACACTGCGGGCCTGGTGGCCCGACTTCAGCGACGGACAGACGTGGCGGCTTGGCCTCATCCAGGGCGGCACATCGATAATCTACTTCGGGGCCAACACGTTCATGCCTGATTACCTTAACGCGCAAGGGCATGCCCGGCTGGTTGCCCCTGTGCTGGCGATGCTAAGCGCCGGCCAGCTTCCTGCGTCGATACTGATCGCTTTGTTCCCGCGCCAGCTCACCGGCCGCCTGCAGCCCCTCCGGGTTACTGCCGTGCTAACCCTTGCTGGACTTGCTTTGTTCCTTGCCAGTTCCGGAGTCTGGGGCATCGTCGGTGCGGTTATTCTGGGCTTCTGCTCGTCATTCGCCTTTGTGCTGTGTCTGGCCTTGCCGCCGATTCAGGCCAAAAATCCCGACGACGTGCACCGGGTCTCGGCCGGTATGTTTACGATTGGCTATTCCCTCGCCTTCTTCCTGCCGCTCCTGGGCGGAACGCTGTGGGACATAAGCTCAGTGGCTGCGACTTGTTTCGCGCCGGTTGCACTCGGTGGGCTCCTGATCCTTGCCTCGACCCGCGGGCTCAGAACAACCCGCCAACGCTAATCCGCGGTGGCTGCCGTCGAAGGCCAGGTGCGGCAATGTCAGGCAACGATACTCGAGCGGTCGGCGTATCTGCGCGAGGGCCGGCCGCCGTCGCTCTTTACTGCAACAAACAGGGGACGTGAAAGGGCCAGGCGCAGAAATAGATGCCTACCGCAGCGAAAATTACACCGCAAAGCACAGCGGTGCCCAGAATCAGTACGATATAGCGCGTGGGAAGTCCCTGGTTCATTGGCAACGGTTTCTCCTGACTCCTTACTCAATGCGCCACACTGGCGCGCAATCCTGCAAATGCATCCGCCGCGCGCGGCCTCATTGGGTCGTACTGCGCTCAACCACGGCCGCAAGCGTCAGTAACATTACGCGGCGCAATAGAGCAGAGGCAAGCGGGTGAAAGCCGCGAAGCGGTCGAGAGTCACTCGCAGTGTGCCAGTCGAAGGTCCTCATTCCCGCCAGTGTCCGAGGGGATGGCCGCGCGACGCGGTTCGGGACTCCTTTGTCATGGCCGGTGAAGCGCGATTTCGTGCGCATCAGGCTGCAAATCCAGGCTCAATCCAGGCACTTATCGGGCGAGGTGATTCGGGGCTTGAATAGTCGTGATTTGCTGAATCAGGCTGCTTTCCTAAAATGAACAGATAGGGCTCGACGGGTGCCGTGCGGCGAAAAAACTGATTGCCGATAAGTACGGGCTCAAGTAAGTTCCTAAACCTATGCTTGAACTGGTGATGTTCGACGCCGACGGCGTGTTGTTCGATTCCGAGGAATCCAATATTGCCTACTACAACGCTATCTTCGCGGGTCTCGGCGAACCGCCGATGAGCCACGAGGAAGAGCTGGCGGGCGTCTTCATGTCCGCAAACCAGATCTTTGAGGCGCGCGCCAGCGGCGACCAGGCGCGGGTCGCACGGATGCAGGAAATCGGGCGTACGCTGGACTTTACGCCGTTTTTCGACCTTCTGCGGCCCAGTTTGGAGCTGCGGCCGTTTTTACTCGCACTTAAAAAGGATTTCCGGCTCGGGCTCGCCACCAACCGGGCCGCTACGGTGGCGAAGCTGCTCGAACACCTCCGGTTGAGCGGCGTGTTCGATGCGGTAGCCAGTGCTCGTGACAAGGTTCGGCCCAAGCCCGCTCCGGATATGCTGCTACTGTGCGCCGAGCGCGCCGGGACTAGCCCGTCGCGTGCGGTTTACGTGGGCGATAGCAGTATCGACCTCGCGGCCGCGCAGGCCGCAGGAATCGATTTCCTGGGCGTGGGTCCGCGGGTCGAGCATGACGTTTGGGTAAGCACGCTCAACGAAGTCCCGCAGGCGCTGCGCGAAAGGTTTTGCAACGGCGCGGGGAACTGAATCGCATTCGTTGGGAAGCTGCGAGCGGCTGCCTCGACGGACGATTTCCCAACACTCCTGACCACGCGGGCTTGCGGCAGTCGAAGCAGCCTTATTCCATTCGCATCTCGATTAGGTGCGGGCCAGGCTCGCTGAGGGTGCGCGCCAGCTCACGCGCCAAGACCTCGGCATCGTCCACCCGCACCGCCGGCGTTCCCATTCCCTGTGCCAGCTTTACCCAGTCGATTTCCGGGTTCTCAAGGCTTGTCAACGAAAGCGCCTTGGGCCCGGGTTCGGTTATCCCGGCGCGCGCCAGCTCGATTTGCAGTATGCGATACCTGCGGTTGTTGCAAATAAGCGTTACGACATCGAGGCTTTCACGCACGTTGGTCCACAGCGCCTGCAGCGTGTACAGTCCGCCGCCGTCAGCCTGAAGGCATATGACCTTGCGTTCCGGACATGCGATCGCGGCGCCCGTCGCGCACGGCAATCCCTGCCCGATCGAGCCTCCTGTGAGCGACAGATAGGTGTGAGTTGGCGCTCCTCCCGTGTGGACGAAGAAGTTGAAGCCACTGGTGGCGCCCTCCTCCATAACGATGCAGTTCTCGGGCGCGACGGCGGCGAAAGCGGCTCCGATGGTCGCCGAGTTGATCGGCCCTTTGGGTCGCGGCGGGCGTTCGGGATAGGGCGCGGCGGCAGGCGAAAGAGGTGCGCTTAAGAGACTGGCAAGGGCCTCGAGCGCTCCGGCCACGTCCTGTTCGGGCTCCGCGAGCCTGGTGACCTTGACGCCAGTGGGTATGAGGGAGCTGGACTTGTCTGGATATCCGAAAAAAGCGACTGGTTTGCGCGCCCCGACAATCACGATTGAGGTGAACTGGAAAAGCGCCTCCAAGGCCTGTTCCGGGAAGTAGGGAAGGCGGGCGACGGCGGGTCTTCCTGGTCCGCGCTCGACGCGAGCGGGAAAGGTCTCGCAGACCAGACCGCATCCTGTAGCCTCCGCAATCCGCGCGACGCTGGCAAGGGCCTGTCCCTGGAGCGCCGGGCCGCCCAGAAACAGCGCCGGACGGGCGCCCGATTGCAGGAATTCCGCCGCCAACTCCACGGCCTCATCTGAGACCGGCGCAGGCGGCTGGAGCGTCAGCGGTTCGGCCGGACCTTCAGCCGGGTCCCACTGGCAGTTCGACGGCACAATCAGGGTGGCAACTCGTCCCGGGTAGGTGCCAGCGGCGGCGATCGCTTCTGCGGTGTCTTCGGCAAGCCGTTCTGCGCTTCGCACCGAGCGAATCCATCCCGACACCGGACGGGCGAGCGACAGGATGTCTGAGGTCAGCGGCGCGTCGAACGCAGCATGCCAGGTCGCGTGGTCGCCGATCACGTTCAGTACCGGCGAGCGGGCGCGGCGCGCGTTGTGAAAATTGGCGATGCTATTGGCGAACCCAGGGCCTAAATGGAGCAGCGTCATCGCTGGACGACCCGTCATCCGCGCATAACCGTCGGCCGCCCCCGAACATACGCCCTCGAACAACCCTAGCACGGGCCGGACACCGTCGACCCTGTCAATAGCGGCGACGAGCGGCATCTCCGTTGTCCCTGGATTCGCAAAGCAGACCTTTATGCCGCAGGCAATCGCAGTGCGAACCAAGCTTTCGGCTCCGTCCATCGGTCGCCTTCCTTTTCTCCCGTCCGCTTAAACGGGTTGGCGTTTGCTCGCGTGTTCCGTTAGAACCGCAGCGAGGCGGTCCAGGACCGCAGCGGCCTGCTTCATGGCGCGGTCTTCCAGTTGGCGGCGCTCGGCTCCCATCTCTCTGTAAAACTCACTATCCGGCTTCACCCGGCTTAGATTGGAGTCAACGGCTAGCAGCAAGGCCCGGACTGCTCCGGCCAGAAGCGCCGCTGCACCGCCGAGGTCCGCCGCGACCACGGGATGTGCGACGCTCGCCACCTCGAAGCAAAGATCGATGCCGCGGGCTGCAGCGCGCGCAGCGTCCAAGGGCATCTCGGTTGCCTTGCGCAGCGCGCCTTCCACGGCTAATTGCCGTTTAGCCCGGTCTTCGGCCGTAAGCTTTGGCAGCCGCAGGGTGCCCAGATACTCGCCGAATCCCGCAATGTCGTCGTCAGCATAGCGCATCATTCGAGCCGACTCGCTTTGGGCGGCGTCTACCAGTGCGTCGGCGCGCAAAATATCTCCGGCGAAGTCCTTGCGCTTGACAGAGGCCTTCAGAACCATCGCGACCAGGCTTAGCGCTAGACTTGAGGATACCGCCGATACGGAGGCCGACGCCGGAACCGGCCCCTGCGCGACTTGCTCGCGAAAACGCTCCAGCGACGATTTCCAAATCGAGTCCGGCATCGTTTGCGCCGTCGCAAGTCAGTCAGCACGCCCGGTAAGGGCGGCTGCGCATACTCGTCCTATGATAACCCCATCACGCGGCCCGTCGCCGGGTCGAGGTCAACGTCATAAAAGCCGGGCCTTGTCGGCAGGCCAGGCATCGTGCTCATAGAGCCTAGCAGGGGATAAAGGAAGCCTGCGCCGACGCTGGCGCGGATGTCTCGCACCGGCACGACGAAGCCGGTTGGCGCGCCCTTGAGGTTGGCGTCGTGACTCAGGCTCAAATGGCTTTTGGCCATGCATATGGGCAGTTTGTCCAGGCCGCTGCGTGTGTAGAGTGCGATTTTCTCCTCTGCTTCGGGGGAATACTCGACGCCGCTGCCGCCGTATATCTCACGCACAGTGATCTCGATCTTTTCCTTGATGCTTATTTCCAGAGGATACAGGAAGCGGAAGTTGCGCGGCTTGGCGCATGCGGCGACCACCGCCTCGGCGAGTTCAACGGCGCCCGCGCCACCCTTCGCCCAGTGGTCCGTCATCACGGCGTCCTCAGCGCCGACTGCGCACGCGATGCTCCGTACGAGGTCGATTTCGGCAGAGGTATCGTTTCTGAACCGGTTGATTGCCACTACCGCCGGGATTCCAAAGCGGCGCACGTTCTGAATCTGCTTTACCAGGTTGCTGCATCCTTTCTCCAGAAGGCGCAGATTTTCCCGGGTGTAAGCCGGGTCCAACGGCCGCCCGGCGACCACCCTGGGACCTCCGCCATGCATCTTCAGAGCTCGGATGGTTGCCACTACCACGGCGCAGTCCGGTGTTAGGCCGCTGTAGCGGCACTTGATGTTGCAGAACTTTTCAAATCCCATGTCTGCGCCAAACCCTGCCTCCGTCAACACGTAGCCGTCTCGCCCTACCAGCTTAAGCGCGATCTGATCGGCGACGATGGAAGAGTTACCGTGCGCGATGTTGCCGAACGGACCAGCATGAACGAGCGCCGGCGTGCCCTCGATGGTTTGCATGAGGTTGGGCATGAGCGCGTCCTTCATCAGGACCGTTAAGGCACCCCCGACTCCCAAATCGTCGGCGGTCAGCAGTTCGCCAGTTCGGTTGGCGCCGACAACCATACGTCCGAGACGTTCGCGCATGTCGGCAAGCGTGGTTGTCAGCCCGAGGACGGCCATAATCTCACTGGCGACCGTGATGTCGAAGCCGGTGACGCGGGTCAGGCCTTTTTCCTCGGCGCCCTGGCCGATGGTGATCTGGCGCAGCATGCGATCGCTGGTATCGATCACGCGGCGCCAGGTGATACTGCCGGGATCGATGTCCAGGCGCGCGAAGCGCCGGCGCTCGAGCTCGGTCAGGTCGTTAGGATTGGTTTTGGCGATACCGAGTTTTCGCAGGCGCCGCATCATCACCGGGGAAAAACGCCGCTCGCCCGAAACGTTTGGCGGGCACAACCGATCGAACAGCGCGTTATCGCTCGGTGTGCCGGTTTCGTGAAAAATACGCGCATCGATTGCTGCGGCCAGCAGGTTGTTGGCGGCCGTGATGGCGTGGATATCCCCGGTGAGATGCAGGTTGAATTCCTCCATCGGGATGATCTGGCTATAGCCGCCGCCGGCGGCGCCGCCTTTGATGCCGAAAGTCGGACCTTGGCTGGGCTGTCGCACGCAGGTAAAAACTTTTTTACCCAGATGGGCGCCGATTGCCTGGCTGAGCCCCACGGTGGTCGTGGTTTTGCCCTCGCCCAGCGGTGTCGGCGTAATCGCGGTGATCACGACATATTTGCCGTTGGGGGCCGTGGCCAAACGGTCGCGAACCGAGAGGTGCACCTTGGCCTTGGTTTTTCCGTAGGGTTCTATCTCGTCAGGCAGGATACCCGCGGCGGCGGCAACTTCATCGATCGGAATCGGGGTTATGCTCTGCGCGATCTCGATATCGCTTGGAACGGACGCGGGCAGGTTTTTCAGTTTGTGCGCCATCTGGTGCGATTTTCCTCTACTGCACAGTCGATGCTTTTGACGGTAATTGCGCGCGCGGCACGTGTCCATCTGTTTGCCATGCACGCACGCTCGGTTCAACGCGTGAACGGCGCGGGTCGATGTATTCGAATTTCCCGTGCGAATGAGCGGTCAGGCTCTTGAAGATTGCGGCGCCGGTCAACAAGACGCGCGTTCAAGCGGCGTCGCGTGGGCCGGGTGAATCATTAAGGGGATGACGCGCTCGCAGCCGCTCGCGTTCCCAAACAAAGAACGCTGCAGCCAACGCCCACATCCCCAGCGCGGCTCCGAAGAGGCACCATCGCAATGTCGAGCGGCCGCGCTCGCGTGCCAGCATCACAGTAACTGGCGCCAGCGCGGCGTCGATCAGGAGCGAAGTAGCTATCAGCTCTTCGCTGGGTGCGTGCGGCCGCGTCAGAATGAAGCCTGAGCTCACGGCCAGCACCATCGCAACTATGTGCATAGCTTCAGCCGTGCGCCTATTATAGGGAAAGCGGGGTAAAAACCGATGGCACGGCGGGAAACGGAAAGTCTGATCGACCGGCTTCGCCAGATGAGCGAGGAAGGGCTTACGAGCTTCCTCAACGAGCTTAAGGCAAACGAAGCTCTGGGCAGGCGGCTGAAGCGCGTCGGCGAGCGTCTGACAGCTAACAAGCAGACCTTCGATCGAAACGTGGAAACGGTCCTGGATTTCGTGAATCTGCCTTCCAAGCGCGACGTTCGCGAGCTCAGGCAACGGCTTGACCACTTGAGCGGCCAGATAACCAGCCTCAATATCAAACTCGACCGCATGGCCGCTGGTCAGCGCCGGGGTCCCGGCGAGCGTCGGGCTGCTAAGGGGTAATTCGCTCCCGGCTGCCCGTTCAGGCGTGAAGCAACAGCCGTAGCGCTCGGCCGAGGAGTGCCAGCTCTGCAAGCGTCGAGGGTTCGCTCTCGAGGTTCGTCACAAAAAGCAGCGGGGTCTTTGCGTGCAGTTCCCGCCGAAGAAGCGCCAGGCCCTGGCCTTCACGGCTGCGCAGCGCGGCGTACTCGGCGTGATTTTGCTCGACCTTCCGTCGCAGCGGTTCCGGCAGCCCGGAGCGTTCCAGTTCCCGCACACCGGGAAGCTCTTTCGTCACCCGGTTAACGACGACCGCACTGGGCTCGAGTCCGCTTTTTCGAAGCGACTGTATGAATTCCAAAGCTTCCTGAACGCGCTCCAGCGTGGGCGTGGTCACGACTACCAGCGTGGCTTCCGTGCTGCGCACCAGATTTCGGCCGCGCTCGGCGCGTTCGGCAAAGCCTCCGTACATGCCGGCGAAACTCGTGATAAAAGTTTGGACGTCGCCAAGCAGGTGCAGGCCGGTTAGCCGATCAAAGGCGCGGAGCACAGCGCGTGCGACGAGGTCAACCATTCGCAGGCCCCTCCTGGCGAAGGTTCTGGGCGAACCGAGCAGGCCAATCGCGCGAGAGTTCAGCAGATCGAGCAGGCGATTGGGAGCGTCCAGAAAGTCGAGCGCCGCGGCGGCGGGCGGGGTGTCGAGCACGATAACCGACGCCGTGGGATCGGCGCACAGCTCCAGCACGCGCTCGATTGCCATATAGTGGGCTACTCCGGCAAGCGCCGCGGACAGGCCGCGATAGATGCGGTTCTCCAGAATGGCGTCACGCGCTTGCGCCGAAGGCGCGTAACGTTTCACCAGCTCGTCGAACGTATGCTTGGCGTCGAGCTTGAGCGCGCGAAGGCGTCCAGGCCGCAGGGTTTGCCCCCGCGCGCGCGGCTCATCGTCGTTTTCGCTGCGAGCCAACTTGCCGAGGTCCACTTCCCGCAGGTCGGCGCTTGTAGGGTCGAGGTTCAGAGCGTCGAGCAGCCTGGCGGCCGGGTCGATCGTCATCATGTCAACGTTGGCGCCGCCAAGAGCCGCCGCCACACCGAGCGCCGCGCCGATCGTGGTCTTGCCGACGCCTCCCAAGCCCAGGCAGACGACGAGGCGCCGCCCCGGCGCGCCGCTTCGGCCGCGCTTCGCGCTCACGGTCTCGAAAGTTCCCTTTCCAGGCGCTCGGCCAGCGCGGCAACCGCAGCGTGACCGAGCGTGCGGGCGAAAATCATCGGAAGTTCGATTACCTCCAGCCCGAGACGGCGAAGCTGGCGGCGTGCCGCGAGTGCCCGCGAAATCATTTGCTGGCGATGTTCGGCTAGTGCCGCGTGTTCGGGGACAGATCGCCGGATGGCCTTGAGTTCGTGCGCGTCAAAGAGCCGATCGGGAACGCAGTTGATGACCGCTGCTGTCACGCGCGCGCCGATCCGTTCAAACGCTTGCAAGCCCTCAGTCGTTTCTCGCAGGGCGAACTCCTCGGGCTTGAGCACCAGAACCGCACCAAAGCGGGCGGGGTCGCGCAGAAACTCATGTACCTGACTGGCCATCCGGTTGAGCGTGCCCAGTGGCGCCACGGTCATGATACCGGCTGGGGCATCCAGAAGTTCGAGCGCGTTACCGGTCGCCGGAGCGTCCACGACCGAAAATTCGTCAAGTAACGCCGCATTGCCGGCCAGCACGCGCATCCGCTCCAGCAATAGGAATGCCTGCAGGCCCGGTACTGCTGCGCTCACATAGCTGAAAGTGCGGCTTTCGAGCATCCGATGCGCCAGCGCCTTGAACGGAACGATTCGCTCGATGAAGTTCTCCAGCTCGCGGCGCCAGTCAAGCGCGACAAGACTCACCTTGCCGTCGGGCGTTCCATGGGTATCGGCACGCGGCTGCGCGCCGACAAGGATTTGTGCGGCGCTGTGTGGCCGCTCTTGGTAAGCGAGCGTCGCCGGGCGCCGGTGCGACAACGCAAGCGCGAGAGCCGCCGCGACGGTACTCTTGCCGGTTCCACCCTTGCCCGTGACCAGGATGAGTCGGGGCAGCTTCATCGGCTAGAATCCGTTGTCGATGAGAACGCTGAAGCTCGCGATCGAGCCCGCCAAAATCGCCGTCTTCAAGGGGATCATCGAGTCTTACGACAATCTCGCGACGTTGCGCACCGAGGATCCACGCCACCACCATCTGCGGCTCTGGCTAGACGAAGCGGCAGAGCCCGACGTAGCGGCACTGCTCGCTTCGCTCGCATCCGAGTTCAGCCTGCGAATCCTCGGTTCCTGAAAACGAGGTAGTGTGCCTGCCCGCAGCGCTCCGCCGTGAGGCCCATGGGCGCCGCAAATTTCGCTGTCAGGCCTACCCTTTTGCGCTTCGCGCCTGCTCGACCGCGGCCACGAGCGCGCCGCGGTCAAGCACCTCAGCCATGAGCCCAACGTGCTCGTCGTAGAGCTTCGGATCGATCGCCTGGCGGACGCAATCCTCGAGAATATGGTAAACGGAGAGACCCAACTGGGTCTCGGCCAACGGACCAGCGTAAGTCGGATCACCCGTCGTGACGGTCGCCGCCGCAATTGCAGCCGCTTCCGGACTGGGCGTTCCCAACACCACAACCAGATTCTCCCGGCCGTGTTCGCTTGCGGCGTCGAGAATCAACTGCTGGGTGTGCGGGTCCATGGCACCTGCGGCGGTTCACACAAAGCATTCCGTGGCCGCCAACACGACGCGGCCGCCCGCCGCTTCCAGGCAGGCGGCGATGGCCGGACTGGCCACGCCGTCGCGCTCGCCCACCGCAATTATCTTCTTGCCCTCGAACATCTGAACCTGTTCTCCCTAGGTATTCGGCGGCCAAGCCGCTAGCCGTTGCGTTCGAGCACGAACGACATGCCGTCCGCCTGCTCGGTCATCATACCCAAAAACAGCGAGCCCTTGGCCATCATCATGACGCGCTGTGCGCTGCCGACGGCGGTAAGGCTGCGCTGCGCGTGCCCGGCGTAACAAAAAGCTGAAGCGACGTGGCCCTGGGTGGGCGCGTATCCCGGCATACCGCGCGTACTTACGAAATGGCCGATGGCGCCGCGCTCGATAAGCCCCTGGCGCACGGCCATCGCAGCCAGCATCCTGTAGTTGCGCTCCGGCACGTTGCCGCTGCCCTGCGGCTCGGTAAGTTCCGGGTTGTGCAGCTCCGTTGCGTATTCATCGAGGTCGGTCATCCGGAGCCCGACGCGCTTGAGCGGTTCCGTTACGAGGGCTTCCATGACCGCTTCGGCGGAGGCTCCCGAACGGACGCGATGGGTCCCGACCGAATCCAGGCGCATCAATGGCGACACTCGGTCGTCTTCGCCGATAAGCACGCCGACTGCGCCCAGCGTGTCCTCAAGGATCGGCATCGAGTGCTTCAGATGGCCCTCGAACTTCATCCCGAGCTTGGGCAGAGAACCGCCGCCGACCACTGCTACGCGGCGGAAAACTCCGGCAGCGACCAGGCTGGCGGCTACGACCATCGCCGGTATGGGTGCGGCACAGAAGTTCTTTACGTCGGCGCCTGACGCCTCGCGGCACTGGGCCATTTCCGCGATGGCTTTGCCCATGTTGCCGCCGCCGCGCTGGTAGCGGTCTCCCACGGCCTCCTCAGAGCATCCGATTACGTAGTCGATGCTGGCCGGATCGATGTCGTTGCGATCCATCAGATGCATCAATGCCAGGGAGCCGCTCGCCTTGCACGCAAGATTCTCGAGCAGCACCCCGGCGCTAAGATTGCTGTCCTGCTCGTGGCCCGGCGCGACCGACGCGACGCAGTCACCCTCTCGGCTGAAGAGCCCGAGAGCATCGCGCGCCACCTCCGCTTCCGGCTTCCCAACGGCCTGCTTGAGCGCCTGCAAATCGAAGTAACGATGCAGCGGATGGTGCGCCAGCGCCTCGGCTGCGCGGCTTGCCAGGGGCGACGCAAGCCGAACGCGCTTGAAGGGGTCTGCCAGCGCCAGGAGCGCGATAAATTCCTCTTCGGGCATGATCTCGCCGTCGGGGCCGAACCGCTGCGCACCCTCGAGCCGCTGGCTGAAATGCGGACGCGGCCCCATCTCACGCGGATGAAGCAGGCCGACAAAAGCCTGGTTGGGCGCATAGCCGACGGCTTCGTCAAATCCGCGCAGGCTCGCGCCGATCTTCGCTTCAAGCCCCGAATCGCGTTCGAGCTCACGCGACGGTTTTGAACCCATCCGTACGAGACCCGGCACATGAGCCAGCACGGCCGACGCAGCGAGCAGCGCCGGCCGGCGAGTTGCTTCACCGTTTGCCATAGGACTCAGAATTCCTGGCTGGAACGGCGGCCGCCACCGATCTGGTTGCCGACGCCGCCAATAGCCACATAGCGCAACGGAAGTGGGCCTGCCGTGGAAAAGCCGGCCAGCCGGCCCTCCATGAGCGCGGTGCCCATCGTGGGGCTGCCTATAACTCGTGCGATCGGAGGCAGGTCGATCGTATCGTCAGCGATGCCGCAGCTTACGACGGCGTCGGCGCGCGGCGACATGAAAGTTAGCGTGCTCTCGACCCGGCCGTCGCCGCCGTGAGCCCAAACGATAAGCGCACCCTTCATGCCGAGCGCTTCACAGGCGTCGTAGGTGTACATCAGGGCTGACTCAGGGATTCCACCGCCATACTTGGTGAGTACCACGGCGTCGGCGCCCAGCGCCTCGCGCGCGAGGTTGGCAGCCATCATCGCCGAGCGCCGCCGTTCCACCTCGGTGTCGGCTGCTACAGTTGCGACCGCGCCGGCGAAGGTCAAATCACGGCCGTGGCGCCGGTAAAGCTCCAGGATCAGCGGATGGTTCTGGATCGCGTAGGTTTCGGCACCGAAATTCCAGTAGGGAGCCACGACGGCGCCGTCCAGCACTTCGTTGGGATGAAGCACCGTGGGCAGCAGATGGCGAACGTTTTGCCCGTAAAGGACAGGCTCGTCAGCCTCGGTCGGCTTTTGCTGCGAAGCAATCATGTAGATGTACGCGACCCTCGGCAGTGCGCCGTCGGTCAGGACCCTCGGGCTGTGCGGCGCCAGGTTGAGGTCGAAGGTTTCGAGGCTGCCACCGCCCGCGCGCCATGCTGCCTCGCCCAGATAGACGGACGCCTTCAACCCCGCTTCCTTGAGCGCGCGGTAGTATGCAGGTTGTGCCACACCCGCAGCCGGCTGCGAGAGAATGCATACGTTGGCGGTATGCCCGTAAGGCGAAATCCCGGCCCCCGGGCCGGTCATATCGATGGTCATTTTGAAGCGATCGTCGAGCGGATTGAGCACGACCACGGCCGCGCCCCGCGCCACCGTTGTGCGTCCGTTGCCGGCGCGTTCTATGGGGCCGAGAACGCCGGGAAAGTCGGTCCCGCCGCCGGCCTTCGCGCGCGGCTCGAAAACGTCGAAGACATCGACGATTCGGCAGTCCTCGCCCGGGTTTGCGATCTCGATTTCCACTGCCGCAAGCCGGCTGTCCGCCGCAATGATCGAGCGCAACTCTTCGCGCGCGACCGATAGCTGGCCGTCGGCAATGCCGGTGGCAGCGGCGAAAACCGCGCGCCGGACCGTTACGGCCTCGAGTTCAAGCCGCATTGGCGTCAGCACCGCCGCAGAGGGCTTCGAGCGCCTGTCCGACGATTGTCCGGCGGAGCTGGCGCTCAGCTTCGGCGTCGAGCTCCGGGTCACCGGTGGGGTGAAGTACGCTCCTGCCCGCGACAATTCGAGGCGATCCCACCATCGCCGCGACTTCCTTCATCGAGCAGATTTGTGCGGTCGGAACTCCCATCTTTTCGATCTCTTTTGCGAGCGCTGCGCCGCAGCGCGTGCTTGTTCCTCACGTCGAGGTCAGAATGGCCGCTTGCGCGCCGTCTTGGAGCAGCCGCTGTCCGATCTCGCGTCCGACCTTGCGCGCATTCGCCAGCGACATGCCTGCACCGGCAGTCGAGTAAACTGTCTCGCTCAGCTTGCCGATAACGCCCTCGCGCTCCAGGTCACGCATTACGTCGAGCGGCACAAGGCGGTTGGCGTCGTCGCTCACGAATTGCGTGTTATAGCCGAAATGGTGGACTTCTACGTCGTCGGTCGCGAACTGCCGCCGGCCGGTGACGGAGATCGCGGTCATGCGATCGGTGTATCCCGTCGGCATCCGCTCGGGGTTGCCTTTTGCGACCAGACCCCCGTCCGTTACCAACGCAACCGTTGCGTTGGCAAGACTGGCCGCCATCCGCGCGGGCGTCACCCGGTCGAATTTCGGCACGCTGATTTCGCTGACGAAGGGCTGGCCGGCGATCTTGCGCATCAACATATCGACCGCCCGCTTCGCAGCGTCGTCGTCGCGAAACACCGTGCGCTTAAGCCCGCGCGCAAAGCATCCGGCCTCAGCCGGCTGCACGATGGTTTCACCGCGTGCCAGCCGGGCAGCCAATGCGGCGATGCTGTAGAGCGCTTCGCCCATATGGCGCGCGGTGCCAGCGGTGCGGGCGATCAAGACTCGGTCGCGGAACTGCTCGACCGCCGGATTCTCCTCGTACATGCCGGTGAGCGCAGGAATCTCAAGTTTTTCTTGAACTACCGCACACAACTGTCCGCATCCCTGCCCGTAGCGTCCGGCGTTGAAGGATGGACCCGCGATGACCAGTTGCGGGCGATACGGTGCAATCAGCGCAATCAGGCGCTCGGCAATCCCGGCAGGATCGTCGGCAAAGGCGTTGTCACCGCAAATGGCCGTCGCGACGATCTCGAAGCGCTCGCCCAGACGCGCCTGCAACTGGCGTCCCGGCCCGACGGCACCGGGTTTGATTTGCGGCTCCGCTCCCGCGGCGTCCTCGCCTCCGATTCCGCCGAAGAACTGGTTGAGGTAGTGAACCACTCGCATCGATTCCATTGACCTGTCCTCCGAGAAGCCCAGCTCGGCACCGCCGTTCAGTCAACCATCTTACGAACTTTGGCTCGTTCCGGGTAGGCCCGGGGCTCCAACCGAGGTCGGGCTTTCGCCGGTCACAGAAAAAGTTAGCAGCCCAAGAGCCGCTCTAAACTGCGCAGCAGGCGGTGAAATTTCTATCCCCTAGCAGGGTGTTGAGAAACTGGAGATTTACACATTTCGGAGGAATTGACGCTCAACACCCTAAGAAAAAATCGGATTCGTTCCTTTAGCTCTCTCCCTCGGGGAGAGATTACAGTGAGGGGAGCAGGTTGGTGAAAAGACCTTCTCACCAACCTGCTAGGTTGTTGCGCCCAGCGGCTGTCTGACAGAACGAAAAGCGGCCCGATGATCTCGGCATCGGCTGTCGAGGGTGTCGCCGTTCGCTCCCGAGTCTGCCGGGGGATCCCAAAAAACTAATGACCGGCCTTAATGCACGGACTTCTGCGACAAATCCACACTTCCCACCAACGGAATACCCAACTTGCCCACGGGGATATAGACAACCGTATGGTTCGGCGAGTTTATCTGGAGGTTCTGGGTCTTCAAGGCCTCGTATTGCACATATAGCGGCGTCAAGCGGTTGGTGATGATCTGCATGGCTTGCGCAATTCCCTGAGCCTCTGCGACCCTGGCCTGAGCCTCAATTTTAGTGCGCTCCAGATGTTGGGTAGCGGCCATCATCTGAGAAACCGAGGACGCCACGGTCGGTGGGTACTGCACATTGTTTACAGCAACAGCCATAATATCGAACGGGGTATCTGCGGTATAGTTGCCGGCGCCTTTCAAAATCGATGCCTGGATTTCAGGTATCCGATCTTTAATTTCCAGAGCGTTGAGATGCTGGATCTCGTTTATGGCCAGGGAACGGATTTTGGTCTTGAGAAATGCTTCATAGGCGGCGAGGGCGTTGGCGTCTGCTGACGCGCTGGTGGTTGGCAGATAGTACTCGAAGAATTGCTTGACGCGCTGTTTTTTCACGCGCCACACGATACCCAGATGAAAACCAATGTTTAAATTGTCTTTAGACAACACCGTTTCGGCGCCGGTAAACTGTTCGTCGTAGGTATACGGCGTTATGCGGATATTTTGCACGAAGATCAGGTAAGACCAGCCCGGACTGCGCGGTCCTGTCTGCAAGGCGACGAAATGTGCCGGCAGGCCGATGGGATGGCGTGTTAGGTAGCCGACCTCGCCCGGGGGTGTGTAGGGATTCGTGCAGCCCGTGAGAATTGCAGGCGCAAGAACCAATGCAATCAAAGCAAGGAGCCGGTCCAGCGCATTAATGCAGTCACGCAATCTCATCATTGGTCTACCCCTCCTCCTGCTAACGGCAGGTCGTTTGGCAGAACTCGCGCGCGTCTGCTGGCCACGGGCCGCCGCGCTGATGGCAAATCCGCACGGTCCAGCATGCAAGACGCGATCGACGCGCAGTCGAGGATTCTCACACTTTGCTGGCCGATTTGACCAGACGTCAATGCTGGCCGGTGCGGGTGTTCCGGTGCTGAGGGAGAGTGCCGCCCTGTCTCGCCGTCAGTTGTCTGTGCAACGCGCGGCGGCAACGCTTCGCCGGGCGGCGGGCTATGAATCGATCGGGTGGCTAATCGATGCGCTTGGCGGCCGGGTCGATTTCAACGCTATAGTCGCTTCCCTCCCAGGTCCCTTCGTCAACCCATAGGAAGGTGAAGCGCAGCGGCGCACGGTCGGCCGGCGCGATGTCGATATCGACGAAATCGACTCCGATGCTCGTGGTTGCGGAATGGGTGTCGTGCAGCGTATTCCACTCGTCCTTGCTCCAGTGAAGCATGAAGGGCGCGTCGGCCTGAATGCGAAGCCTGGTTCCGGGCGCGATTTTCCGGATACGGCGGTTCTTCTTCCAGATCTCGAGGAGTGGGCGCCGCGTTCCTGACTGGTAGCGCTCGGCGACTTCCGCGATAAGGTCGAAGACGCTGCGGTCGGCGGTCGAACGCAGAAGTTTTACGTACTCGGCGTGCGCCCACATTAGCGGCATCGCGCTGCCCGTCGGCCGGCCGTGGCGCATCAGCTTCTCCGGGATGTCGGGACCGTCCCAGAGCTGTTCGCAAAGCAGTCCTGGAGCGGTCGCAAAACTCTCTAGGGCGCGGATGTAAGGTTTGGGGTCGCGCCCGGCCGCAAGTTCATAGTGGCCGCGTTCGCCGGTGAGCAACGGCCAGGGCCGTCCGCGTCCCCAGCCCTCGTACGGGCCGCCGTCGTCGCGTTGGCCGTAGCCGTCGTGAGTGTAACGCCGCCAGCAGGGCCCGCCCGGAAATTCGGTCTTCAGCACCGCATCGACGACGCGCAGCGACTGCTCAACCAGCGGATCGCCCGGCTTGCGGATGCCGTAGCGGACCAGTTCGAGGAAACCGGCATCGACGATCTCGGCCACCGGAAACTCGCCTTGCGCGTCGGGCGGTTGGTTGCGGATGGTGACGGTTTTGTGGTCGGGGTCTTCGTCAGCGTCGCCCTGGTCAGGGTCGATTGGATTGATTCGGACGTAGTGGCGCGTGATCCCCGGCACGAGGAAGCCGCCCCGGGTTACGGTCCAGGCTTCGACATGCGACTCGAGAAAGTCGGCGTATTCCTCGAGGTACCGCGCGCAGGCTTCGTCAGCGCGCTCGCGCGCCATGCAGGCCGCGCACACCAGCGCCGCGATGTTGCTCGCAAGCGTCGAGGGGGAGTAGCCGCTGTTCTCCTCCCATCGTTCCTGCGGCGTCGCCGGACCGTGAGTGATAAGGTAGCGCGCCGCTGCACGCACCATTGGGTAGTGATCGAAGTGCTCGATGGCGCCAGCCTTCTCCAGGCGCCAGGCAAGAATGATGGGGAAGGCCACTTCATCGAGCTGCACGCCCGGCCAGTACGGTTGGCCGTCAATCCAGAAATTCTGTGGAAAGCCGCCATCGGCCTGCTGGGAGCATGCCAGGTAGATGAGCGCGCGTTCGGCAGTTATCAGGTTGCCCGTGGCAAGCAGCCCGGTTGCGCTGTTCACCATGTCGCGCGTCCACACCAAGTGGTAGCCGCCGAGGTCGTCGTCGCCCTTGGCCTCGCCCCACGGGATGCTGAGCGAGGCGATGATAGCTCCGGCGTACGTCTTGTCTTCATGGGCGAGCAAAAGCTCTCGGCTCTTATGGTAGAGGCGGCCGCCGTCGCTCGCCCAGCGCTCGATCGGATAGGCTCTGCTGCATTCGCGCCTCCACTGTTCGCGAAAGCGGCCAAAATGCTCGCTGAAAGGAACGCTAAGCGATTGGAAAAGACTGGTGACCGCGCGGTGAAGGGTGCGGCCGAACCCCAGTCCCAGGGTGAACTCGAAGGAATCCGAGAGTGCGAGTTCGCCGGTCATCGCGACGTTTCCATCGGGTGCCGCGGCGAACTGGTAGTCCATGCGGAAGTTGTTCGCGAGGTCGGTCCAGCCGTCGCTCGTGCCGACGTAACCGCATGAGTGCCGAGCGAACGGCACGTCGGCGCCCATGGCGAGCCATGCGCCGTTCTTATTGGCGGTCAGGAACTCGCGGCCGGCGATCCTTGCAGTATTCGCGCTGTTGCCCCATCCGCCGGAGTTCAGATGCGGCGCCAGCAGCACGTAGACGTGCAACGTGCGCAGCATCGCGGGGTCGCCTTCGAGCCGCGCATTCAGCAACAGGCAGGGCTGCTGCGGGTTAGCGATGACGTCAATCACCAGGCTGTAGCGCTGCTGGCGGTCGCAGTTGACGATCCGGACGGCTAGTCCGCACGGTTCGGCGTAGCTGACCGAGCAGTCCATGTCACGATGGGGGGCGTGAAAGAAGGTCTCGCCGTCGCTCACCAGGAACTGGAGGTCGCGGACCTGCGGACTGTCGATGGTCGGATAGTAGATTTCGCTGAGGACGCCGCCAGAAACCGTGAACCATACTCGGCTGCTCAAAGAATAAGCCGTACCGACCGCTTCTTTGGCGCTATGCGTCCAGCGGGGCGGGATTCCCGGTTTACCGGTCGCTTGAGGAGTCTTTACTAGCGTTGCCATAGGGTGCGTCTGTTTGCACAGCGGATGCGGTTCGTCCAGCAGGTTGCAGAAGGAGCCTTTTCACAGCCTCCTTCCCTCACTGTAATCTCTCCCACGGGGAGAAAACTATAAACAGGGAAGCCAGTTCTTGCGCCGGCGGCTGAGCATCGGTTTCTCTGAAGTCTCAAAATCCCCAGCTTCTCAACACCGTGCTACGCCGCCGGTGACGCATCCCCGGCTGCTACCGGAGCGTCCTTTGGAGCACGGAACAGGTAGGA
Source organism: Deltaproteobacteria bacterium (assembly GCA_021792265.1). GTDB lineage: Bacteria > Desulfobacterota > Binatia > Binatales > Binataceae > JAJYVB01. The sequence goes on from JAJYVB010000016.1 coordinate 20,066, forward strand.
GACCAGAATGCTCAGACCGTAAAGCCCGATAAGCGGGATCGCAAGCAGGAATTGCGACACCATGTCAGGCGGTGTGAGCGCGGCAGCGACGACAAAAATGCCCAGCACCGCGTATCGGAAGTACTTGAGCATCATGGCGTGGTCCAGGATTCCCAGCCGGGTCAGGAACAGCGCGAAGATCGGCATCTCGAACGTAAGGGCGAAGGCGAGCAGCAGCTTGGAAGCAAAGGTCATGTATTCACTGATCCGAATGGTCGGGGTGACACCAATCGTGCGGTACTGACGGAGAAAAAAGGTGAACCCCAGCGGAAAAACTACTCTCCAGCAGAAGTAGCCCCCCAGCACGAAAAAAAACGTCGCGCAGAGGACAAACGGCTTGGCAAGGCGCTTTTCGTTGTCGTAAAGACCCGGCGCCACGAAGCGCCAGATCTCATGGAAAACCACCGGGCTTGCGACGAACAGCCCGGCTACGAGCGCGACTTTTATCTTCGTGAAAAAAGCCTCGCCAATGCCGGTGCCGATGAGCAGCACGTTGCCGGAAGCCGCGGCGCGAAGCGGCGCCGTCAGCAGGCCAAAAAGCTGCCGCGCAAAGACGTAAGCAAGCGTGACTCCTGCGGCCAGGGCGATCACGGCGCGTATGAGACGGATGCGAAGCTCGCGCAGGTGCTCCAGGAACGGCATCCGCGCCTCGCCGGCGCGTCGCGGCGCCGAGCCGTCCTCGCCGGTCCATCCTGCGCCCTCGGCGGGGGCAGCTTCCTCGAGGGATGAGCTTGGTTCGTCGATTTCCACTTCTATTGCCGGTATATCAGCAAAGATTCAGGCATCGGTGTTCCCGCGCTCGGGGCCGGGTTCTACCGGCGTGCCCGGACTTGCTTGCGGCGGTTCGATCGGCCGATGATCTTCCTCGATCGCATCGCCCAGCTCCCGCATCACGGTGTTGCTTGCCAGCCGAAGCTCGCGCAGCAGCTTTCCCGCCGCCCGCACCATCTCGGGCATCCGCTCAGGGCCGAGCAGGATAAGCGCCACGGCGAGAACTATGACGATTTCGGGTATGCTCAAAGCCTGGTGGAACCCCTGCAAGATAGCGTGATGATCGCGCTTCGCGGAGTCAACGATGATCAAAACGGCAATAGTCGCTGACCGCCGTTACGCCCGGCACTTTGCCGGCCGCTCTCATCCTGAGCGTCCAGAGCGGATCGAGGCGATGGTCGACATGGTGGACACGCTCAGGCGCGACGGGCTTGTGCGGCTGAGTCCGCGCCAAGCCGGGCTCGAAGAGGTTGCTCTGTGCCACGAGCCCGACTATATCGCGGCGGTCGAGCGCACCGCGACGCTGGATCGCTACGCTTTCGATTCCGATACGCGCGCCTCGCGCGACTCCTTTCACACGGCGCTGCTCGCCGCCGGCGGGGTGCTGACGGCGGCCGAAGCGGTGGCCGACGGTGAGGCGGAGAACGCCTTTGCAATCGTCCGGCCGCCGGGCCATCATGCAACTGCCTCCCGCGCGATGGGTTTCTGCCTGTTCAACAACGTGGCCATTGCCGCTGCCTGGCTGGTGCGCGTGCGCGGATTTCGCCGCGTCCTGATTGTTGACTGGGACGTCCATCACGGCAACGGCACCCAGGACTGCTTTTATTCTACGCGCGAGGTTCTCTACTTCTCGACCCATCAGTTTCCACTTTACCCGGGCACCGGCTCACTCGACGAAATCGGCACGGGCGAAGGCACCGGTTTCACGGTCAACGTTCCGCTGCCGGCGGCTTTCGGCGATCCCGAGTACCTGCGCGCCTTCGATGACCTTCTGATGCGGATCGGGCGCCAGTACCGCCCGGAGTTTGTGCTGATTTCGGCAGGTTTCGACGCCCATTTCCGCGACCCGCTAGGAGCGATGCAGGTCACTGAGGACGGGTTCGCCGCCATGGCGCGGCGAGTCAGGCGCATCGCGGCCGAGTTCGCTCAGGAGCGGATCGTTGCAGCCCTTGAAGGCGGGTACGATCTGCGGGCGCTCGCCGAGTCTGGGAAGAGCGTTATCGAGGAGTTCGGGCGCGAGGCCGACGAGCCCATCCGGCCAGTTGGCGACAGCGAACGCGTGATCCAGATCCTCGAGCGCTGCCGGTACGCACTGAGCCCGTACTGGGATTTTGCTTGAACGGCGGCTTGAGGTTGGCAAGGCGCAATTCAGCGGCCGTCATCCCGCAGCGTGTTTGTTCCGCACGAAGTTTCCTGGCTTGACAACGCAGGCGATAAGATGACAGTGAAACAGGCTGGCCGCAGACATGACGGTCCCGGCGTGGCGCAAAACTTGAGCGGATACGAAGCTATGAAAAAAGTGCGTTCAACCATGTTCGGGGCGCTTGCCCTGACAACCCTCATGGCGGCTGCTGTCGCCTGGGGTGCAAACTCGGATGGATTAAGCGTGCGCAACACTGGCCATTACGCAACTCTGGATACCGACCGTGGTCCTATCGTGATCGAACTCTATCCCGAGTCAGCTCCGAAGACAGTCGCGAATTTCGAGAAGCTTTCCCGAGAGGGCTTTTACAACGGGCTCACGTTCCATCGTGTGGTGCCAGGTTTCGTGGTCCAGGGCGGGGATCCGAAGGGCAACGGCACCGGC
>JAJYVB010000017.1 GCA_021792265.1 Deltaproteobacteria bacterium
GCCAATCGCGTTGTGGGGCTCGATATAGCCCTGATGAACCATTGCCGTATTGAACTCGCGCTCGACGATGAAGTCGGCGCTCTTGAAGCCCGCGTCGAGGTCGCCGCGCGCAAACCGGATATGACCGGCGACATTGGTAGGCCGGTCTCCTAGTTCAGGGTTGCGCAGGTCGTCGTGCAGAATCGGGGCGCCTGCTGCCATGGCCTGGTCCACGGTCATTGCCGGCGGCAGCGGTTCGTACTCGACCTCGATCAACCGGAGCGCTTCCTCGGCGATATGGGGACTGGTCGCGGCGACCGCCGCCACGGCGTGGCCGTCGTAGAGCGCTTTGTCTCTCGCTATGACGTTGTGCGACATATCGCGCGGGTTGACGGCGATTTCGCCTGTCGTTATGGGGCGGTTTTCAGCTTCGGGGAAATCGGCGCCGGTGACGACGGCGCGAACGCCGGGCAGGGCCAGCGCCTTGGTGGTGTCGATCGACTTGATGCGCGCATGAGCGTGGGGGCTGCGCAGCACCTTGCCGTACAACATTCCCGGGAAAGCGTAGTCCGCGCCGTAGAGCGCCCGTCCGGTAACCTTGTCGATTCCGTCGTGTCGGATGGGTCGGGTTCCGATGACCTTGTAGCCATGCTGATCGCTGGCTTCGACTTGCGCCATTTCTGTGCTCCTCCGGCTAAGAGCCGATTGCTATTGCTTCAGTGCAGATTCGTGAAACGGCATCCACTCACATTGTACTTGCTCGTGCCGAGCCCGATCCCGGGCCGCTTTAGCGCGCCTGCCCGGCGACCTCGAGCACGGCGCGCACGATCTTGTCGTAGCCCGTGCAGCGGCAGAGGTTTCCGGCGAGCGCATAGCGCACGTCGGCTTCGGTCGGATGGGGATTCCTGGCCAGCAAGGCCTTGGCAGACATCAGGACGCCGGGCGTGCAGATTCCGCATTGCAGGGACGCCTCTTCCAGAAACTTCTGCTGCAAGGGATCAAGTTCGAGGCCGTGGGCGAGTCCCTCGACCGTCTCGATCTCGGCCCCCGCGGCTTCCACGCCGAGCATGAGGCACGAGCACACCGAGCGTCCGTTGACCAGTACGGTGCATGCTCCGCAGTCGCCCGTCAGGCATCCTTCCTTGGTTCCGGTGAGGCGGAGTTCATCGCGCAGGACCTCGAGCAGGCTCTGCCGCGGTTCGCACAGAAACTCGACCACTTCACCGTTGAGCTTGGTTTCGACCAGTGTCTTCTTCGTCATCGTCTTCCAGGTCCCTGATTTTCCTGACGCTCAATAAATTCTGTCCGCACAACGGTCAGCATGCACGCGCCCGCTCAACGGCGAGGCCCACCGCGCGCCGGGTGAGGACCCCTACCAGATGGCGGCGAAACTCGGCCGTTCCACGCATGTCGTCGATGGGAGAGCTTGCACTCACTGCCAGCTCGGCTGCGCGTTCGATGGCGCGGGCGTCTAGTTTGCTGCCCACCAAGGCCTTGGATGCAGCATCGGCCAAAAGCGGCGTCGGCGCCACGGCCCCGAGCCCGATTCGCGCCGCCACGCAACGCTCACCCTCCAGCGTCACGGCCGCTCCGACACCGACCACCGCGATGTCCATCTCGTTGCGTGGGATGAAGCGGAGGTAGGCGTCAGCCGAATGATTGACCGGCGCCGGGACGTGCACTTCAACCAGCAGCTCGTCGGGCTCGAGCACCGTTCGACCAGGCGCAGTTACGAACTGGTCGACCGGCACCTTCCGTTCGCCGCGCGCACTTGCGATTCTTGCCACGGCGCCGAGCGCGATTAAGGCGGGTGTGCTGTCAGCGGCCGGCGATCCGTTGCATAAGTTTCCGCCTACCGAGGCGCGTGCCTGAATTTGCAAAGAGCCGATCAGATGGGCCGCCTCGGTGAGTCCCGGGTAATGCTGGCGCATCAGCGCGCTCTCGAAGATCTCGATGCACGAAACGGCTGCTCCCAGGCACAGGCCCTTTTTGGCGTCAAAGCTAAGCTTCCTCAGCTCGGGGATTCCCTTGGCGTCAATCAGATGCTCGGGCCGGCGCACCCCAGCGCGCATTTGGATAATGATATCCGTTCCGCCGCAAAAGACCCGGGCCGCCGGACCGTTTTGCCGGAGCAGGGCCAGCGCCTGCTCAAGCGAGCGGGGAGCGTCGTAGGTGATGGCATGCAAGGTCTAAGGACCTCCAGTCTAAGATTCGGGCAGCGCCACTACCCTTAGATAGCGCACCCTTGCACGAGCTGAAAAGAGCACGTTCAGGGACCGGGCGCGCGCTTTCTTTCACGTGTTGCCAGGTGCTACCGAGTTTCTCCAGTGCCAATTCCGAGCTGGCTTTCAATTTAGCGCAAGCGCGAGGGGAACGGCACGGCCTCAGGAATGAAAGCCCAGCTTTTCGGCGACCCCGGCTGCCGCGGCCGCGAGGAGCGCCGATTCGCCCTCCATGCGGGCCAGCCGCCGATCGTGAGTCAAGCCCCGTGCGAAACGAGAATAAAGCTGCTCGACCACGGTCGCGGTCTTCCAGAAGGCAAAGGCATGGTAATAGGCGATCTGGGTCACGTCGCGTCCGGTTCGCGCAGAATAGCGGCTGATCAGCTCGGCGCGCGAGGCGAAGCCCGCCCGCAGCGTATGGCCCGGTTCGTCGCTGCGTGAGATCAACTCCTTGGGATCGGTGGGCTCGAGCCAGTAGCCAAGTGCGGTCCCGAGATCAACCAGAGGGTCGCCGAGCGTTGCCATCTCCCAGTCGAGGACTGCCACCACCTTGCCGGGGTCCCGCACATCCAGCATCACGTTATGCAGGAAGAAATCATTATGGATAATCGCTGGTGCTTGCGCGGGCGGCATATTTTCCAACAACCAGGCGCCCACGCGGCCCATCAACGGCACCTCGCGGGCCTTGGCGCGGTTCCAACGGTCCATCCAGCCCCGGATTTGCCTCTCCAGGAAACCCGCCGGCCGTCCAAGATCGCCGAGACCCGCCGCCACATAATCAACACGATGCAGGTCCGCGAGTGCATCGATGAAAGCGTGCGAAATTCGGCGGAAAGTTTCGGGGCGGTCGCCTAGGACCTGCGGTAGCGGTTCGCGCTTGCGAATAACCACGCCCGTGCGCCGTTCCATCACGTAGAACGGGGCGCCGATCACCGCGTTATCCTCGCACAGCAGAATCGCACGCGGCGCCGGAGGATAGACCTTCCACAGCCGCGACAGCACCCGGTATTCGCGCGTCATGTCGTGCGCACTGGCCGGCACCGGGCCGAACGGAGGCCGGCGCATCACCCACTCCTCACCCGTGAAGCGCAGCAGGTAGGTCAGATTCGAATGCCCGCCGCGGAACTGGAAAACCTCCATCGCCGGCAGATCGCGGCCCATCCGTTCGCCAAGCCACGCCCGCAGGCGCTCGTGGTCGAACTCCTCCTCGGGTTCGACGGCGTCGTAATCGGGCTCCAGATCGGCCGGCACGCCGGCTGTCTGCTGTGGACCTGTTGGCGGCGCGCCGTGCGTGGCGGCTGGCCCTTTGCCTAGAGGTTGTCCCTGCGCCACTTTCGCAGCTCGCGCCTGGCGATGGTCATGCGATGGACCTCGTCGGGACCGTCGACGATCCGAATCCCGCGGCAATCGCGCCAGAAACGGGCAATTGGAGTATCGTCGCTCACTCCTAAGCCGCCCAGGGCCTGGATGGCGCGGTCGAGCACGCGCATCACCATGTTCGCAGCCATCACCTTGATCATGGCGATTTCCTGGCGCGCCTCGCGCTTGCCGATGGTGTCAATCTTCCACGCAGCGTGCAGCACCATTAGCCGGGTGGCATCGATCTCGATCCGTGAGTCGGCGATCCATTGCTGGATGTTGGCTTTCTCGGCCAGCAGGCTGCCGTGGGTAAAACGGGTGTTTGCCCGCCGGCACACCAGTTCCAGCGCTCGCTCGGCTATTCCGATCATGCGCATGCAGTGATGAATCCGGCCGGGACCGAGCCGCGCCTGGGCAATCGCGAAGCCACTGCCCTCCTCGCCGAGGAGATTGGTCACAGGAACCCGGCAATTCTTGTAGGCAATCTCGCAGTGGTTGCCCAGCGTCTCGCCCATCACTGATATTGCCCGTACCAGTTGGAACCCCGGGGTGTCCGTGGGAACAATTATCTGGCTTGCCCGCCGGTGCGGCGGTGCCTGGGGGTCGGTCACCGCCATCACGATGGCGAAGGCCGAGTTGATACCTCCCGAAGTGAACCACTTATGGCCGTTGATGACGTATTCGTCGCCGTCGCGGACTGCGCGCGTCTCAAGCAGAGTCGGATCGGAGCCGGCGGTTCCCGGCTCGCTCATCGAAAAGCAGGTACGCATCTCACCGGCAAGGCACGGGTCCAGCCAACGCCGTTTCTGCTCCGGCGTGCCGAACTGGGCGAGGATTTCCATGTTGCCCGTATCGGGCGCCATGCAATTGAAGGCGCGCGGACCGATCGGGCTTCGGCCCATGATTTCGCAGAGGGTAGCGTACTCGTGTACCGTGAGTCCCGGGCCGTACTCCCTATCGGGAATGAAGAAGTTCCACAGCCCCGCCGCCTTGGCGCTCTTGCGAATCGCACGCAGCGGCTCGGGATCGCCACCTTCCAGCCCCCTGGTCTGAAGCTCCTCCTCGACTGCCTTTTCGGCCGGATAGACGTTGTCCTCCATGAAAGCTGTAACTTCGGCGCTTAGCTTGAGCGCCCGCTGCGACAAGGCAAAATCCATGTTGGTTCCCCAAGTTTGTTTGTTTCAGCGCAAAGCATAGCCCGCCCCGAACAGCTACAGAAGGGCCCCCCGGCATCGCGGATGTGCCGTCGGCGGGCGCTTAGCCCGCCGCCTGCAGCTCGGCAATGCCCTCCTCGACTCCGATCTCGGATTGCCAACCCAGTACTTCGCGCGCCTGCGTGCAATCGGCCAGGGTATGAAGCGGTTCGCCGATGCGCGGTGGGCAAAGCACGGTTGGCCCGCCGACAAGCTCGGCCAGGCGTTTGACACTCACGGCTCTACCGCGCCCGATATTTAGCGCGCGGCCATCGGCGAGCGGACAATCCAACGCGAGCAGACTGGCCCGTACCACATCGCGCACGTGGGTAAAATCCCTGGTTTGCTCGCCATCGCCGTTGATTGGGAGCGGCTGGCCGGCACGCCGCGCGCGCAGAAAGGAGCTGATGACCGTCGAGTACGCACCGCCCTCGGTCATGCGCGGTCCAAACACGTTGAAATAGCGCAGTGTCAGGGTTTCCATCGCGTAAAGCTGATGGAACAGCCGGGTATACTGCTCGCCCACGAGCTTCTGCAGCGCGTATGGGCTCATCGGATTGGGCGTCATGTCCTCGCGCAGCGGCAGCGCCAACTGCGTGCCGTATACCGACGATGAACCCGAGTAAATAAAACGCTTCACCCCGGCATCGCGCGCCGCCACCAGGACCGTCAGCGTTCCAACCACGTTGGTCATGTGAGTCTCGATCGGCCGTTCGATCGAGATCGGCACGCGCGGCAGCGCCGCAACGTGGAAGACGCAGGCAACGGCGTTGAAGGCTTCCCGAATCGCTGCGAGATTGCGGATGTCGGCCCGGATCAGTTCCGCGGCTGGATTGACCTGCTCGGGCCGGCCGGTGGCAAAGTTGTCGATGACCCGCACGGCAAAGCCGCGCCCGATCAGCGCATCGACCAGATGCGAGCCGATAAACCCGGCACCGCCGGTAACCAGGACCAGGCCTCCGCGTTCGGCGTTTGGCGCGCGCCCCCCTTTTTCAGCCGGTTGCACCTTCACGCGCTTACTATTTTCGCGCGGGCGCCGTCCCTGCAAGAGGTGGGGGCGGTTTCACGTATCCGTCCTGACGCGGGAGGGCACCGCCGCCGGTCCAACGGGCGGTGTTCGAACGGGCGTCAATGTGCTTTACGCTTGACGCGGAGCTACGTGGCTTTGATGCGCTCACGCAGATAGGCAACGCATCCGTTGAGCGTCGCCAGCTTCGGGTAGTCGGCTTCGGGAATGTCCACTCCGGTCGCTGCGTGGAGCGCGATCATAAGATTGAGCATATCCATCGAATCGAGCTCGATTTGTTCGCGCAAATCGGCGTCCGGATCGATTTCCGAACCGGCCTCGGGCGCAATGCGGCGAAGCGCGCCAAGAACCAGGTCCTTAATTTCGTCGTCGCTCACAGTTTTTCGGGCTCCTGCAGAATTCGTTCAATGGCGGCGAGGAACATCGCACCGCGATGGCCGTCGCTGGCACGGTGATCCGCAGACAGGGTCCCCGTCATTACAGGCCGCGCCCCGACCTTCCCGTTGACGGCCCAGGGGCGCTCAACGATTTTGCCGAATCCAACGAGCGCGACCTGCGGGGGGTAGATGATGCCGAAGACGGTTTCTATCCCCTGCTCGCCCAAACTGGTGACGGTGATGGTCGCGTCGGCGATTTCCGAGCTTCGCAGCGTACCCGCTCGCACGCGGGCGACCAGGTCGCGCAGGTTCGCCATGATCTCGTCGAGCTTTTTGCGGTCAACGTCATGAATCGCCGGCGCGATCAGGCCGCCACCCTGGTGCAATGAGATCGCAACACCGACATGGACAGCCTCGCTTGGTTTGAAAGAACCGTCCGCCCAAAAGCCATTCATTTCGGAAAAGCCGTGTACCGCAAGGGCAACGGCCTTCAGCAAGGGCGCCGCGTAGAGTATCCGCTCGGTCACTGGACGCTTGAGATTCTCGGCCGTGAGCCATTGCGTCATGCGGCTCATGTCGATTTGTGTTGCGAGATAGTAATGCGGGATCTCCCGTTTCGAGCGCGCCATCGCCGTGGCGATAGCGTTACGCATCATTGCACGCCGCTCGGCCGGCGAGACGGCTGGCCTGACCGGCGGCGTCGGTTTGAGCGCTTCGGGAGCTACCGGTTTCGCTGCCGGCGCCGCCATCGTCTCGGCAGGGATTGGCGTGATAGCGGCTTTGGCCTTTGCAGCCCGCTCGACGTCGCCTCTGGTGATCGCTCCTTGCAGACCGCTGCCTTTTACGCCCGCCAGATCGACGTTGAGTTCCAGGGCCGTGCGCATCGCAAGCGGCGATATGCGCCAACGGCCACGCGCGGTTGAAGGTGGCCGGGCGACTGCCGCAGGCCTCGCGATCGGAGGCGGCGCTTCACGAGCCGCTATGACCTCGGCAGCCGGCGGGGGTTGGATCGCGGCCGGTGCCGGCGCGGCCGCGACGGGAGCAGCCGAGGGCGGCGCTGCCTCCGGCTTCGGTTGAGGCACTGGTTGCGGAGCGGCTGCGCTGACGCTACGGATCAACGCCAGCACAGCGCCGACTGGAACCTTTTCTCCTTCAGGCACGACGATTTTCTCGACGACGCCGGTTTCGAACACTTCGACTTCGATCGTCGCCTTCTCGGTTTCCACGATCGCGACGATATCGCCCCGCTTGACCGTATCGCCGGGTTTGACGAGCCATTGGGCGACGGTGCCGGCTTCCATGTCGGCGCCGAGCGCAGGCATGCGGAATTCAGCCATCGTTTCCAATCATCAGGCGCACGCATCCGACAATGTGCGCGGCTTGCGGCAGCGCCGCGTCCTCAAGATGCTTGGCGTACGGCATCGGAGCTTCGGCGGTGCATACGCGTTCGACCGGCGCGTCAAGTTCGTAAAAGGCGCCTTCCATGATCCGTGCGCTGATCTCGGCCGAGATGCTGCCGCTGCGCCATCCTTCGTCCACGATAACGGCGCGATGGGTGCGGGCAACCGAGCCGAGGATCGTTTCGGTATCGAGCGGGCGCAGAGTGCGCAGGTCAACCACCTCGGCACTGACACCGTCGGCGGCCAGCGTATTGGCTGCAGCGAGGACGTTATTCAACGTTCCGCCGTAGGTAATCAGGCTTATGTCGGTTCCAGCACGTCTTACCGCGGCCTTGTCGATATCCACCGGGCCGGCGTCAGCCGCCAGATCGCCCTCCATGTTGTAAAGGCTGCCGTGTTCGAAAATCAGCACCGGATCCGGGTCCTCGAGCGCGGTCCACAGCATGCCGCGGGCATCTTCGAGAGTGGCTGGAGCGACTACCTTGATCCCTGGAATATGCGCGTACCAGCCTTCGAGGCTGTGCGAATGCTGCGCCGCGAGCTGGCGCCCGGCGCCAGTGGTCATCCGGATCACCAGGGGAATGTTGAACTGGCCGCCGGACATATAGAGGATCGTTGCGGCGTTATTGATGATCTGGTCAAGCGCCAGCAAACTGAAGTTGACCGTCATGATTTCGACGATGGGCCGCATACCGCCCATCGCCGCCCCGATTCCGGCCCCGACAAAGGCCGACTCCGAAAGCGGCGTGTCGCGGATTCGTTCGGGGCCGAATTCCTCGAGCAGCCCTTTAGTGACCGCGAAGCAGCCGCCGTACCTGCCCACGTCCTCGCCCATCAGGAACACGCGCGGGTCGCGCTGCAGCGCGTCGCGGATCGCCTCGCGCACCGCCTCGCGATAGGTGATGCGGACGGTCTTCGCCTGCGCGCTCATGGGCGCGTTCGGTCCGAATAGACAAACCGCGTCAGCGACTCGATCGGCTCCCAGGTCCCGGCTTCAGCAAGCTCGACCGACTTGTCGATTTCGCCGGCCACCGCCGCTTCAATCGCCGCGATCTCATCGCTGCTGATAATCCCTTGCTCCTGAAGGCGCGCTTCGAACAAGTTGATCGGATCGCGTTTTTCCCATTCCGCGATTTCCGCTTTGGTACGATAGAGCTGCGGATCGTACATGGAATGCGCGCGAAAGCGGTACGTGCGAAACTCAAGAAAGCACGGCCCCTCGCCCGAACGTACAGCCAGCGCCGCGCGCCGCGCCGCCGCCTCACACAGAGCAACGTCCATTCCATCGACCGGCCATGCGGGCATTTCATAGCTGGTCGCCTTCAGACATAGGTCGACTTCCGATTCCGACCGTTTCAACGCGGTGCCCATCGCATAGAGGTTGTTCTCGCAGCAGAACAGCACGGGCAGTCTCCAGAGCGCGGCGAGATTCATGCTCTCATGGAATTCGCCCTCGGCGACCGCACCCTCGCCGAAGAAACAGGCGGTAACCCGCGAGCGCTGCTGCAACTTGTCGGCCAGGGCCAGACCAACCGCCAACGGCAATCCGCCGCCGACTATCGCGTTGCCGCCGTAAAAGCGCGTGGCGGCGTCGAACAGATGCATCGAACCGCCCCGCCCGCCGCTGCATCCCTCCTGCTTGCCGTAGAGCTCGGCCATGATCTTTTCCGCCGGGATGCCGCGCACCAGCGCGTGTCCGTGCTCGCGATAGGTAGCAACGACGGCGTCGCCGGGCTCCAGCGCCTGCATCGCGCCCACCGCTACCGCCTCTTCGCCGATGTACAAGTGCAGGAAGCCGCGGATCTTTCCGGCGCTGTAAAGTTCGACGCATTTTTCCTCGAACCGGCGTATACGCACCATCTGGCGCAGCAGATCGAGCGCGTGTTCACGTTCCAGGCCAGGGTTGGGCTTATCGCTGGTTCGAGCCTGAGGGGCAGTCATCACTCGCTCTCCAGAGTCGAGGTATCGCCTTCAGGCAAACCCAGCTCGCGAGCCTTGAGCAGGCGGCGCATGATCTTGCCGCTGCGGGTTTTGGGCACGCCGGCGACGAAGTCGATCTCCTTGGGCGCAACCACAGCCCCCAGCCGCTTGCGAGCGAAGCCCAGCAGATCCAAGCGCAACTCTTCACCCGGAGCGTAGGCCGGCTTGAGCGCGACGAACGCCTTGACCACCTCGCCGGCGACCGGGTCCGGCTTGCCTATAACGCCCGCCTCGGCGACAGCGGGGTGCTCCAGTAACACGCTTTCGACCTCGAACGGGCCGATCAAATGCCCGGAGGATTTGATTACGTCGTCGGCGCGGCCGACGAACCAGAAATAACCGTCGGCGTCGCGGGTCGCGAGGTCACCGGTAAGGTACCATCCACTGTTGAAGCACTTGCGGTACCGCTCTTCCTCGTTGAGATAGCCACGAAACATCGAGGGCCATCCCGGGCGCAACGCCAGCTCGCCCTGCGTCCCGGGTTCGTCCATCGGCTCGACGGACTTGTCGGGACGATGACGAACGATCGCAGCCTCGATTCCGGGAAGCGGACGGCCCATCGAGCCGGGGCGGATATCCATTGCGGGATAATTGGCAATCATGATGCCGCCCGTCTCCGTCTGCCACCAATTATCATGAATTGGCAGGCCGAAGGCTTCCCGTCCCCACACCACCGCCTCGGGATTGAGCGGCTCGCCAACGCTTGCGATGAAGCGCAGACGGCGAAGGTCGTAGCCACGAATTATGTCAGTCCCGGCCTTCATCATCATGCGCACCGCGGTTGGCGCGGTGTACCAGATCGTGACGCGCTGATTTTGCAAGATCGAATACCAGCGCTCGGCGTCGAATTCGGCTTCGTCGATCACGCTGGTGATTCCATGAGTCAGTGGCGCGATAATTCCGTATGACGTCCCGGTTACCCATCCCGGATCGGCAGTGCACCAGAAAACGTCTTCGGGATGGAAATCCAGGGCGTAACTGGCGGTCGCGTGATGGGCGACGACGGCCTGATGCACGTGCATCGCGCCTTTGGGCGTACCCGTCGTCCCGCTCGTGAAATGCAGCAGCGCGAGGTCTTCGGGATCGGTGGGCGGAATGACGAAGCGGTCCTCCGCTTCGTCCATCAATAGGCGATAGTCGAGAGTGCCGGGCAGACCACGGATTTCGTCGGACGAGCCAGCCAACAATACGTGCCGGAGGCCGGGAAGGACGGAGCGCAACTGCTCGACCTTGCGCCGGTACAACGCCGCCGTCGTGACCAGCACGCGGCCGTCGCCGATAGCGATACGTTGGCGAATCGGTGCGGGACCGAAAGCCGAAAAGAGTGGACAAAAGACGCTGCCGTTTTTAAGCGTGCCGAGCGCAGCAATGTATAGCTCGGGAATCCGACCCGCGAGAACAAATACGCGCTCGCCTTTCGCGACTCCGAGCCGCCTGAGCACATTGGCGAAACGGCTGGTCTCCGAGCCCAACTGCCGGTATGTAAAATCGCGGGTCTCGCCGCGCTTGCTGAGAAAGCGCAGGGCCAGGCGGCCGCTCAACGGCCCGGCGACGTAGCGATCCACCGCCTCGTGAGCGATGTTCAGTCCCGCGCCTGCGGGCAGGCCATCGAGGGCGCGCCGCACGGCGTCCCACGAGAAATCCGCGCACGTATGGTCGTAATCCTCAAGATTGGGCGTGACGCGCAGGTCGTGCTGCGACTTCTTGATCGTCTCCCAGGCCATCGCAGTTCAAGCGATCGAAAGCAGCCGCTCCGGCGAATACGCCACAGTACGCCCGGAATTTCCGCATGCGGGACGTTCCGGCTGCATCAACCTTACCACAAGCCCGCCTACTAGGCGTATTTTAATTTGTATCGTCGTGCTGCAGAAATTCGTCCACATCCGCGCTCGACTCGATGCTGTGTGGCGAGCCGCGCGGCACTCCGGCCTGCCGACTTGCCAGCTTGATTAGCAGAAACGGCTGTGTCTTGATGGGCCGGTTTCGACTATAAACTGATCAGTCGCCCGCCGGTAACGGCGGGCGCAACGCGGCACCCCCGATGACTGCCAACAACGTCGCTCCACTTGGACTTGCGCTACTCGGACTCGTGATGGGGATGCGGCACGCCACCGACCCCGATCACGTCATTGCCATAACCACCATCGTAAGCCGCGAGCGCCGAATCGGGGCCGCAACCACGGTAGGTCTCGTCTGGGGCCTGGGACACGCGATTACCGTGATGGCTATTGGTATCGCGATCATCGTCTTCAAGATCGCGCTACCCGATCGCGCGGACTCGATAATGGAGTTTGCGGTAGCGGTGGTGCTAATCCTTCTCGGCCTATCGGTCACCGGCGGATTTTTCAGGGCCGCGGCGGTGCGAACGCTGGGATGGTCGCGGGCCGGCAGCAGCCCTTTCGTCCACACTCACGAGCATTCCCACGCAGGCCTAACCCATCTTCATCCGCACGTTCACCCGCACGGCGACGAGGAGATGCACGAGAGCAGCGCGGCAGCACTTCATCATGACCATCAAATGAGCGCCGGAAACTGGGTCGAGCTTCGCATACGCCGTCCGCTGGCTACGGCTTTCGGCGTCGGGCTGGTTCACGGGTTGGCTGGCACCGCGGCGCTCGCGCTGCTCGTGCTGGGTGCGATTCCGCAACCGCTATGGGGCGTCATCTACCTGGCAGTTTTCGGCGCCGGGACGATGATTGGAATGGTGCTGATAACCTCCGCAATAGGCGTGCCGTTCGTCGTAGCCGGCCAGCGGATGGCGCCGCTGCATCGCGGCCTCACGTTCGGAGCTGGAATGCTCAGCCTGGTCTTCGGTCTTTTCCTCGCCTATCGCATTGGCATCGAGCAGTTTCTTATCGGCGCAAAATACATTGTGCACTGACGTATCGCGGCCTGCGCGCTGGATAAATAGCGACGGCGCGCAAGCATTCTGAAGGGTCTCTCGACCCTGAAATCTATACCTAGTTTAGCGTCCAGGGTGCAGCCGGGCGTTGCTGCCTCGGAAACCTTTTCGTTACGGGCTGATATAGGATTACCGCGCGATGGCCGCTGGAGAGCCGGCGTGTAAAGCAGAAGCCGGTGCGTCAACCCAGCTCAGATGGGCGACCGATGTCACGTGCAAATCAACATTTTTGGATACTGTAAACATGAGGATGCTGGGGTTCTCCAACCCCCACTCGACGTACGGTATGACAAAGTCGCTCTCAATCCTGACCCGGTTCGCGTCGCGATGGATCTGGGCGTCGATTGCAAACTCATGCTGAACGCCGTGCAGCGTCATGATGCCGCGGACCTTGACTGGAAATTCTCCGGGAGGATTGCCGTGGCTTATTACCTGTCGTGGAGCAAACGCTATGTCCGGAAAGCGGGCGGTATCGAGAATGCTGGATCTCATCCTCGCGTCGCGAAGGGATACGCCGCTGCTGCCGCTTGCCGCGTCGGCGATGATACTCCCGTCCATTTTACCGCTGGCTGGATCGACGCGAATGAGGCCGCGCTTGAGCTTGAACGTCCCGTGTGTGTCATGAGGCCATCCGGTCAGAGAGAAGCTCAGCGATGTCTCTGCCGGATCGAATGTCAACACGGCCCATTTTCCAGCAGGCACCTGGCCGTTAGCGGCCGTTAACGGCAACGCCGGCATGACTATAGGAAGCAGCAACAGCAGTGCGCCGGCGGCGAAACGCCCGATGGCCGTCATCGGTTTACGCCAGGTTGCCATTGTTCAAGGGAGCGCTCGCAAGAAGACGCCCGGCGAACCGGGCAAGAGCGCCAATCCGAACCGCGCCAAGCGATAACGCTCCAATGTGCACCGCGAGCATCAGGTCGAACACCTCGGATTGCGCACCAAGAGCGCGCAGCACGCGCCGCCGCAGCCATGTCCGGTCGCCAACGAAGAGCAACAAGCCGGCCATCAGCGACGGCGGCCGGCCAAGCCGCCGGTGAACAAGCTGGTACTGCTCAAGATTGCCTTTCTCAATAGCCTCAGACAGCGCGATCGCCTGACGGAACCCCAGCGAAAGGCCCTCGCCGGTTACCGCATCGACGGAGCCTGAAGCGTCGCCCACCAGTGCAAACCCGTTGCGCACCACCGAGCGCATCCTGCCCGAAACCGAAGTCCCTCCCCTGACGGAACCGATCGGTTCGGCACCATCGAGCCGCCGGCAAAGCTCCGGGAACTGCCGGATCGACTGCACCAGGCGCCCTTCAGGCTTGCGCGCCAGGATCGCAATGCAAATCTCATCGGAGGACACGGGAGTGACGTAAGCCTGGCAGTTGTTGCGCCAATGAACCTCGACCAGATCGGTCCAGGGCTTTGCGCGAAAATGGTGGCGCATGCCGATTCTTCGGCGCTTACGCGACGGTGGCCGAAACCCCGCCCATCGCCTCACTTGTGATTCCAAGCCGTCCGCTCCCACCACCCATCGGCAGGCTACGGCCTGGCCGCACAGGTCCACGCGCCCGGGACCGATGCTGCTGACGTTCTCGCCCCAGCGCATAGCCACGCCCGCCTCGGCGGCTCGGTCGACAAGAAGCTGATGCAGTACGGGACGCCGAATACCGAGGCCGCAGCCCGCGGGGAACCGTCCTTCAGCCGACAAGTCTGCCTCGCAAAAGCGGATGCCGTGAAAGGGACGGCCGTAGCCGCTGGCCGCCACCCCCAGAGCGGCCAGTGCCGCCACTCCTTCAGGCATCACACCTTCCCCGCAGGCCTTGTCGATGGGCGGATGGTCGCGCTCAGCTACGAGAACTTCAAGACCGCGCATGCGCACCGCTATCGCCGCGGCAAGGCCGACGGGACCACCGCCTACGACGACAACATCCGGCATCCCCACCTCACCACCGTATCAATATGAGCTCGGAGCAAAAGCCCGGCCCCATCGCCGCAATCAGTCCGATAGTGCCCGCGGCAGGGCGATGATTGTTCATCGCTTCTCCCAGCACGGCTAAAACCGAACCGGAGGACAGGTTGCCGGTCCATTTCAGGTTTTCCCATGACCGCCGCAATTCGCACCGGTGAAGTCCCAGTGCATCCTCCACGGCCTGGAGTACTTTGGGTCCGCCCGGATGGATTAGCCAGCTTCCGATATCGCGCCGAGTGAGGCCGTTGCCGGCCAGGAAGGAATCAACATCGGCGCCCAGATGGCATTTGATGAGAGCCGGCAGTTTCTTGGACAACACCACGGCAAAGCCGCGCTCCGAGATATCCCAGCCCATGATTTCTTCGGTTCCCGGGTAGAAGACCGATCGCTGGCTCAGGATCTCCGGCCCGGCGCAAGGCCGCTTGCTGCCTGCTACAACGGCCGCAACGGCGCCGTCAGCGAACAGCCCCGTCGCGATCAAGTTGACCGTGCTGAGGTCGTCCTTGAGCATCGTGAGCGAACAGAGTTCGACAGAGAGCAGGACGGCTACCTGATCGGGATACGCCAGCACGTAGTCGGCCGCGCGCGTGAGGCCAACGGCTCCTCCAACGCACCCAAGCCCGAAAACGGGCGTGCGCTTGAGATCGCGCCTGAGATTCATCCGATTGATTAAGCGGGCGTCGAGCGACGGACTGGCTACGCCGGTAATCGATACAATATAAAGCGCGTCGATCTCATTGCGGGCCAATCCTGCACGCGCCAAGGCCGCGTCGATTGCCCTGGTGCCGAGTTCCTCCCCAACCTCGAACCACGCATTGTTGGTCTCGCCCCAGGTTTTGAATTGCCGATACCGCTCGAACGGAAAGGCGAGATGACGCTGAGCAACGCCGACCCGCGCGTGCAGCTTTTCGAGCAAGCCCGGCCTTTCCAGCCTTTCCCCCCAATACTGCCTGAGCGCCTCGGTGATATCCTGCTGACTGTAGACGTGCTCGGGGAGCACGGTGGCGATGCCCGCGATCCTCATTCACTCCGTCCTGCTTCTGACCAGATATGCGCGCCGGGAGACGCACTTCGAGTTAGCGGCGCCAAGGATAACCTCAAGCTGCGAATCTGCTCCGTGACCCACGCATTTTATCCTGGCGCATAAGTGACGACATCCCATGTCATTTTATTCATCGAGCCACCAGGAGTGAGCGTTGAAGCCATGGCGGTCGCGCGCCGCGTTGCGAATCATAATCGAGAGGATTCACACGTTACGCACCGGCGGCCCTCATCTTAAAGTCCCGATGACAGCCCGGTGAGTTGTGCCTGTGCGGTTCGCGATGCAACATCGATGACATGCCAGCCAGTGCGCCGATGGTCGAGGCTGTCGCGCTCGCAAAGAGCTACGGGCCGCGCCGCGTTCTCGACGACGTGACCTTCAGCGTCAACGAGGGCGAAGTGGCGGGGCTGCTCGGTCCCAACGGTGCCGGCAAGACCACGACCCTGTCGATTCTGGCGACGCTGCGCGCACCCGATTGCGGCAGCGTACGCATTGCCGGGTTCGATTCGCGAGTGAATCCCGGGGCAATTCGCCGCAAGCTTGGTTTCGTTCCCCAGGCGATAGCTCTCTACCCGTCTCTCACACCTTTTGAGAACCTCGATTTATTCGCCCGCATCCAGGGACTGGGCGGGCGTCAGGCGCGTGATGCGTGCCGGCAGGCCCTTGAAGATGTCGGGCTCGCCGAGCGCGCGAACGACGCCGTATCGGTTCTCTCCGGCGGCATGCAACGGCGCCTGAACCTGGCTTGCGCGATGGTGCATCATCCCACCGTCCTGCTGCTGGACGAGCCTACCGTCGGCGTGGATCCTCAATCGCGCGAAAAGATCCTGCAAACCATTCGCGGCCTGGCTGCAACTGGAGTCGCCGCGGTCTACAGCACGCACTACATGGAAGAGGTCGAGCGCCTGTGCGACCGCGTGCTCCTGATCGACCAGGGCAGGCTGGTGGCCTCGGGAACGGTGGCGGAACTTATCGCGCTGGCGGGGCAGCACCATCGCATGGATATCACGTTTCAGCGGACTCCGCCGCCGAGCTGGTGTGAAGGAATCGCGGAGGTCAGCAAACCTACGGTTGCCGCCGCCGGCAACCGGGTCACCTTGCATTTCGCGAGCCTGGCCCAGGTAAGCGAACTGCTCGAGCGGGCGCGTCTGGCCGGCGGACACGTGCTGGAATTCAGCGTACACAGCGCCAACCTCTCCGACGCATTCATGGCCCTGACCGGTCACGCATTACGCGATCCGGATGCCGGACCTTTGTCAGTGGCTTCGTGATGCTGCGTACGATCATTCTTATCTTCCGCAACGAGTTCCGCCGGCTCGTCCGCGATCGCGCCGCGCTGTTCATGCTTTTCCTGGCGCCGGTAGTAATCATAGCGGTGGCCGGATTCTCGCTTGGCAACCTGTATGGCGCGCGGCCGAATGCCCGCGTCTATCTCGTTCCAATCGTCGATCTGGACCACGGAACTATTGCTACGGCTATAACAGATGGCCTGGCGCACGAGCACTCAATCGAAATTGTGAGAGCTACCGATCTCGAGGAAGCGCGCCGAGTCGTGTTCCGAAGCGAGCGCGCGCCGCTTGCAATCGTAATTCCGGCGGGGACCACTAAAGCTTTCGAGTCAGGCCGGATCGCATCCGTGCTGGTCTGCGCCGATCCGATCAAACGCGTCGAAGCCACTGCTATAGAACTGCGCCTTAACCGGCTCTCGCGCCGTATCGCAGCCGCGGCGCGCGATCGCGCACAAGCGGATCTCTTTCATAAAATGGCGGAGCTGCGGTCGCAGCTCGATAGCCTGGAGGCTCAGGCGCGCAAGATTCAGTTGCGCCTCGCTGACTTCCGCCGTGATTTCATACGAGAGAGTTCCGCGATTCAGGCTAGATCCGAACGTAGGATAAAGAGGCAGATTCGGCGCGAGATAGGCGCGCTCGAGGCGCAGACCCAGGCCGCGGTTGAACGTTCGCTTGCGATGACCCAGGCCAAACTGGCAGGCGATCTTGCGGCAAAACGAGACGCCATCGCCGCGGTCGAGCGCTACTTGCACCAGCTCCAATCGAGCGAGCAAGCCTTCGACCGCTGGCTTGAGAGGCTTAAAGCGGCGGCCGGATCGCATGCGGCCGAGATTCCTGCGCCGCCGCAGTGGCCCGCACCGCCAAGCCGGGAGCAGTTGGCAGAACTTGCCAAGCCGTTGGAACTTTCGATAGCCAAGCCAGTAATGCCGAGAGCCGGCACGCTCGGGGACGTAACCGTCCCGATCCTCCGCCTGAAGCTTCCTGCGCCGGCGCGGCTGTCGTTCGATGTGCGCGATCTGAAGGACGCACGCGCGCCGGTTTTACCCGGGGATATAGGCTGGCGCGAGAAAGCGTTGACTCCAGGCAGCGGCGAGGTGAACACCTTCGATCAGTATGTGCCCGGCTTCGGAATCACCTTCTTGCTGATCGATATGTTGTGGGGACTCTCGATCGCGCTAATCGACGAGCGCGATTGGGGTACGCTCGAACGGCTGCGCGTCAACGGCGCGCCGGTACCAGGCATGCTTATAGGCAAGCTCACGGCGCGCTTTCTGATCGGGCTCATTCAGATGGTGGTGTTATTCGCGTTCGGATGGATGTTGTTCGGGATATCGCTTGGCCAAAGCGCTCCGATGCTGCTCTTGCCGGCCGCGGCGATTTCGTTCGCAGCCGCCGCATTCGGTTTGGTGGTCGCGTGCGTCGCACGAACGCGCGATTCGGTGTTGCCAATCGGATCGGTGGCCGCGATGGCGATGTCGGCGATCGGCGGGTGCTGGTGGCCGCTGGATTTCGAGCCTGCCTGGATGCGGTCGCTTGCCCAATGGATGCCCACGACATGGACAATGCAAGCCTTCAACGATCTGATGATCAGAGGTCTTTCAGCCTCCAGCGCCATATGGCCTGCGGCAGTGACTTTCGCGCTTGGCCTCGCGTTTGCGGTCGCGGGAATTCTCGGATCGTCTCAGTTTTACGAATGACCACGGCTTTCGATCAATGCGCCGGCTTTGCCTCGGATGCCCACTGCAGTACGAGCTGTTTCTGATTCGCTGTCAGCCGCGCGGAGGGATGCAGAAAATCGTAGTCGCCCGGCGGCATAGCTCCATCCGCGACGGTCTTGGCGATCGCCAAACGCTCAGCTTTTCTTTTGCCCGCCGTGTAGCTTTGCCACTCGGAAAAATTCAGCGCCCGGCGCGCCGAGCTCGCGCCGAACAGATACGATGGCGCAAGCGTCGCGCTCCACGTCGAAGCGCCGCGCTCGGAATGGCAGTCGAAGCAGGAGTTCTCGAGCGCCTGATCGACCTGGGGATCGGATGCGGCGGCGCCGGTGGAAGAGACGCTGCTGTTAGCCATGGCTGGGGAATTGCCGCTGCTGCTCGAGCAGCCCGCCATTGGCAGTCCCGCAAGAATCGCGGCGGCAAGGCAACACGAAGCGAGCCAACTGCTAAGCTTAACCGTGGCTTGAAAATTCGAGACCGCAAAACGCATTAAAGAAGAACCTCCGCGTACGAAACTAAGGAGCGTGCCGGCCCGGGGAGTCGAACTCGGGATTGATCCCCGCTGATTATTATTCTTAGCATTATCGCAACACGCCCAGAAAGCCGGAACCTTCGGGCCGCAAGGAAAGAAGCGCATATGAGAGACTCGATGCTGGCCAGAAATGCCAGCGATCAAGGCAGGCTCTACGAGAAGTTCGTGAATCCTCAGTGGGTCAAGCTTCTCGATGTGCTCCAGATGAACGTAAGGTACGACCGCTGCACCGGCGTCGAACTACGCACGCGCGACGGACGCCGCATCCTGGACTTCAACTCCGGCTATTGCGTTCATAACGCCGGGCACAATCACCCCAGGATAAAAGCCGCGATCAAAGCGGAACTCGACAGCGACGGGCCAGCGATGCTGCAGAGCAACGTCTGCGATCTCGCCGGCGCTCTGGCGGCACGGTTGTGCGGGCGTGCCGGCGGCCGCCTGACCAAGGCGTTTTTCGGCAGCTCAGGCAGCGAGGGAGTCGAGACGGCAATAAAGTTTGCGCGCGCCAACACAGGACGCACGGGATTGCTCTCCGCCAGGGGCAGTTTTCACGGCCTGACGTGCGGCGCGCTGTCCCTGATGTCCGACGGGTTCTGGAAAGACGGCTTCGGCCCGCTGCTGCCCGATACGGAATTGGTGAACTTCGGCGACCTCGGCGAACTGTCCGCCAGGCTCGCTACACGGTGCTTTGCGGCCTTGATACTGGAGCCAATCCAGGTCGAAGGCGGAATGCGGATTCCCGCGCGCGAGTACCTCCAGGAGGCGCAGGCGCTATGCCGGCGCTACGGCACGTTGTTCGTGCTGGACGAGGTTCAGACGGGCTTTTACCGCACTGGTTCCTTCCTCGCCACCCATCACTTTGGCATCGAACCGGATATGGTCGTTTTGGCGAAAGCACTAAGCGGAGGATTGATCCCGGCCGGCGCCGTGCTGATGTCTGACGCCGTGTTCGATTCGGTCTATAGCTCCTTCAGGCGCGCGATCGTCCACACCTCGACGTACAGCGAAAACACGCTTGCGATGTGCGCCGGGCTGGCGAGCCTCGACGTGCTCGAAGACGAAAACCTTGGCGAACGAGCCGCGCGGATGGGTGAGGTCTTGAGGCGTTCGCTCGCCGATCGATTGTCGAGCTTCGAGATGATACGAGATATTCGCGGGCTTGGGATGCTAACGGGCGTCGAGTTCCAGGCGCCAAAGAAACTGCGCCTGCGAGTCCCCTTCGAGGCCTTTGCTCGAATTCATCCCGCGATGTTCGGACAGGTGCTGGTGATGCGGCTGTTCCGCGACAAAGGAATGCTGACCCAGATCTGCGGCAACGATTTCATGGTGCTGAAAGTCGCTCCCCCTCTGATTGTCACGGAGGGACAGATCGAAGAGTTCGCCGCCGCCCTCGCAGAAGTCGTCCACATGATGCATTCCGGGGGCGGGTTCTGGTCGGAGGCGCTGGGTATGGCCCGCCGCGTCGTCAACCTGATTTGATCGCTTCAGCAGAACGCCCCGGCAGCGAGACGTGCCCCTCGCACCAGCGGCTTTCCGACACGGCTATTGCTAGACGAGCGGCTCGGAAGCCCAGGTTATATCGCGAATCACCATGTCGAGGTTGGCCTGCGTCCCGTCCTTCTTTTCGCGCTGGGCGATTTTTTCCCGGTGATATTCCCTGACCTCGGGCGGCAGCGGTATGTTGCCGGGCTCCAGGTACCTGAGCGCGTTGCACGCGTCTCTTACGAGCAGCACCTTGCTTTTGAAAAACCGCCACGGGCTGAAAACTGTGTCGATGACGCCGATCTCCACGCCCTTCACCATACCCTTCACCAGGTCGCCATCGCCGAGTTCGTAGATTCGATCCATCACCGCCTTGACCTCGCGTTCGATCATCTCCTGCTCGAGGTCAAATTCCAGGCTGCGGGGCAGGCTCTGCATGCCCACGACCCGCAGCAACTGCCGCGCGATTTTCACTGCCGCGGCCATGCCCTCCTTGGTAGGCGTCGAAAAGGCCTCGTCCACACATTTGAGCAGCATCCCCTGGACGCCGGCCAGAATTCCGATGATGGCGTTCCACGCAATCATCGCCTGCGCGCCCTCCACGTCGCGTGGCCAATCGCCAAGGTACGGAAAGGTGCCAGTCGTCAGGACAACGTCGCCGTAACCATTCTCGTCGAGATATTGCTGACCGAGCTTAGCAAGCGCCCGCAGCATCGCGACGTCCTGGACCATGTTCATGCCAAGCCCGATCTCGGTCCAGATATGTTTTACACCCTGCTCCGCCGTGAGCAGCAGTTGCGTAAGGACCGTCACCAGCCGGTAGCCGGCAATGTCGTAGCCGGTCAGATTGGCGGCGTTGATCGCGATCACGGGAAAGCCCTTCTCCGTGTAAAAGGCGGCGAGCCTGCCCTCGTACTGGTTAAGCCGGATCATCCGGTCAAGCGGGATATTTTTGCAGTGCGCGGTAACTTCCTGGAGCCCCCGCGTGCTGTAACCGCTCCATCCTGCGGCCAGACTGATTTCGGTCTGCAGCCGGGAATCCTCATCCGTACTGTTGTTGATGAAAGGCATCCCGACCGATTCCTGAAGCTGGCGCGCGTGCTGCACACCGTAGTTCACGATCGGCCAGCCGCTAAGCATCGACATGTCCTCTTTGCGGCTGGCCTCGATTCCCGCTTGCGCGCGATCGAAGCGCCCTTTGCGCGTGTAAGGGTCGGGATAGACGAGCCAGACGCCGTCGTTTCCGCTCTGCTGCTCGACGTACTGCATCCCGGTGAGCGTCTGCTCGAACGTCGCGCGCCCAAACTGCGGCACCAGAACGATGTTCCGCTGCGCCTTCGCGCGGGCAAATCGCGTCGCGCAATTCTTCTCGAGTGCGAGGCCCGAGCGGTACGCGACCGCTTCATCCAGGTCCACTTCGGCGCCGGTGGGCCACTGCGAGAGAACTTCCCTGCGGATTGCCAGAAACTCGTCGAATTCCAGCTTGCGGTTGGTAACACGCATCAGGCTATTCCTCCCCTGCGCTGGACAGTCGTTTTCGCCCAGCGCTCGCTCCTCAGGGCTCGCTCAGGAGCTTCGATCCGAAGAACAGTGTCGAAAGCGCGCGCACCATCGGCAGCGAGCTTTCCGCGGCAAAATCCTCGAGCCGAAGCTTCGGATTGCGCGGGCGGATACGCTCGAATGCGGCGCGGGCCTTGGCGTCTGCCGGCGGCGGGATCGTAGCGTCGATGAGCATCTTGGAGCCGAAGCGCTGCCAGAGGGCAGTTCCCGGCGCGCCGAGCTCGGCGAGGCAGCCGGGAAGCTGGCCGCGCTCGTCGATCGCTACCGGCCGCAGGTCGTGGTGACCTACGACCCCAACGGCTTCTACGGCCACCCCGACCACATCCAGGCGCACCGTGTGACCGTCGCGGCGATCGAGCGGACGGGGATCCCCGACAAGCTCTACTACCCCGCCGTCCCCCAGTCCTGGCTGGGGCGGTTCGACGCGCTGCTGGCGTCGCGCGGCGTCGACGTGCCCCGCGAGATGGCGGACGCGCCGTTCGGCACCCCCGACACACAGATCAGCGCGGTCGTCGACGTCGCGGCGGCGGCCCGAGCCAAGTTCGCGAGCCTCTCGGCACACGCGGGCCAGGCAGAGAACATCTTCTT
>JAJYVB010000254.1 GCA_021792265.1 Deltaproteobacteria bacterium
GCCGGCGTCGGATACAAATTGAAAACGCCCCGTAATTTCAATAGTTTTTGAATCACGCGAGAGTGGCGGAACGGCAGACGCGCCGGACTTAGGATCCGGTGGAGCAATCCGTGAGGGTTCAAGTCCCTCCTCTCGCATCTGACTTTTCCCCCGTAAAATCAGATACTTAGACGCGACGACCGGTTTGAGGTTGTGTCGCCGCCGAGCCTCATTTACAAAATTTCCCCATGGTTGCCCCGCTCGAAAGCGGGGAAAAGCATCGGCGGTGGAATCATGCCGACTCCTAAGCAGCTTCCGGATGGCCGCTGGCGCGTGCGGGTGAAGCGGGGGACAGTTCAAATCTCACGTACCTTCGCGCGCGCCGAAAACGCACGCAAGTGGGCGGAGAAAACCTACGACGACTTGGGCACCGGCAAGGACCCGCGGAAGGAGCAAGCCAAGGCAAAGCAGGCCGCGTTCAAGCTATGGGACGCGCTCGAGCGTTACCGCCCGGTGATCACCGCGCGAAACCCCCGCTCCGGCGATCGCGAGCTCACGATCGTAGACACGCTCCAGCGCCACCCGATCACGCAGAAGCCGTTTGCGGCCGTCACGAGGCAGGACGTCCTCGCTCTGCTCGAAGAATTCAAGACCCAAGGCCCACCGCCGCCGCCCCAAAAGCAGCTCGCCAATGGCAAGCTCGCCAAGCAGCGCAAGCGCCGGCCTTGCTCGCCGCAGCGGCTACACCATTATCGGGCGCTCATCAGGCGGCTTTACAACGTCGCTCACGACCAGTGGGGATTCGAGGGTTTGAATAACCCGGCTGCACGCATCGGCACGGACATCTGCCCGCCCAGCAAAATGCGAGATCGCAGACTCCAGCCGGGGGAGCAGGAACGCCTGCTCGCGCACCTGCCTGCGACGATCAGGGTCATGTTCTTGCTCTCGATTGAAACCACCTTACGGCAGAGCAATGTCCTTGAACTCACGTGGGGTCAGGTGGAGCTGAGCGCACGCGAGTTGATAATCCCCGCCGACCAGACCAAAAACCACCAGCCGCTGCGAGTGCCGCTTACGCGAGCGGCCGTGGCCGCATTCAAAGACATTCGCCCGCGCAGACCAAAACGGGACGATCATGTGTTCCCCTCGATTACCCGATACGAGCTGCACAGTGCGTTCGATGCCGCGCGGCGCAAGGCCGGCATTACCGACCTGCGCTGGCATGACTCAACCCGCGCGGAAGGTATCAGCAGGTTGTTCGAAACCGGTTTGAATATCCCCGAAGTCGCACAGTTCTCCGGTCACCTCGACTGGGGCCAGCTCAAGCGTTACGCCAGGATGGTCACCAAGCACACGCTCGACAAGCTAGACCGACTGCAAGATGCAAAAGCCAAGGACGCCGGCGCCCCCGATCCACCGGCTAACAGCTGAGCAATCGTTCAGAGCTTGCGCCGGGGTGTCTAAGGGCGGCGCTGCTCCGCCCGGAAATCGGAGCTTCAAGCGACCGATGAGGTCAGCCTTTGCAGCAGCACGATCGCCCTTGGAAGCCGCCGGTCGGCCAGCGCTTGAAGCAGGGTCTCGAATGATTTGCGCGCGCCGGCGTCAGAGAGGATCTCATCCGAATTCTCCGCCCAGGTGGTTTCGAGAAGTCCGATCAGTTCCTCTTGTGAGCCCCGGTCTCTGAGCCAGTCCTTAAATTGCGAGCGGGCCAGCCACTCCATGGCTTCGGCACGCGAGCTTCGCGCGGCGGGAGTGGCAAGCAGAGCGAGCAAGCGTTCTGCGCACCCCGGCCAGCAGAGCGCTGCTTCGGCCCACCGCTTCCAGTACGGCCTCAACGCTTGCGCGGTCGCCTTTCGCTCCTCGGTCCACCGATCTCGCCAGCTGCGGCTTAGATCAAAACGTTGAAAGCCGAGCAGCGCCCATGCGACTTCGCAGTCGCGTGCGATTGACCGGACAGGCGCGGGTCCCGTGTCGGTGATCGCCGACTTCGTTTCCGTGTGGCCGATCGCCGACTCGAACGCCTGGCCAATCGTCGCGACGAAGTATGGCGCGACAGCGGGCGGAGCGAGGTCCATTCCGTAGCGGTAGATATCCTTGAGGAGAATTTCGACCCAAGAGTGACCCTCGGGCGGTAGCGCAAGCCACGGCTCAAGAAGTCTGCGCCTCATCTTTGGGTCGGGCTCATTGACCAGGTAAGCGGCAACAAGTCCCGCGAACCCATAATCCTCGCGCGACGGTGTACCGACATCGGCGCGTGCCGTCCGCTGCCCTGCCCCGCTCATTATCCGACCACACACGAGGGCGCCGAGATCGCATACGATGGACAGGAGAGATTCGCGGTCCGCCACGCCGACATTCGCGGCTTCATCGATTATCCATGAAAAGACCGAGAGCAGGTACGAGTTATCAAACTGTCGAGAGGACTGTTGTGGCGCCGCCGCCTCGGGAACTTCCTTGGGCCAGTGGCGCGCAATTTCTGGCCAATTGCGCGGCAGGGGCTTAAGCGTTCGATCCACAAAGGATTCCAATAAACGCGCCCGCACGGTGTCCAGCTTCGGCGTATCCGCTTCGCTCAGCGGCCATCCTATCGCCTCCAACCGCGCCAACCTGACGCCGAGGTGAAGGAGGCGTTGGAAGTCGGCAAACGACCGACGTCGCCGCGTTGCTACGGCGAGATAGAGCTGCCCAACGGCTTCATTGTGCGGAGCGTGCGCCAAGGCGGCCATTGCGCGTCTGAGTTCCCGGTTATTGGGATCTTCGGCCCAGAGGCGCGGAATGGAATCGGCACAGAACGAACCACCAAGGATCTGGTTTCTCTCTTCCCATGCAGCCGACATTCGCGGGGCTACACTCGCCGACAGGAGCCAATCTCGACAGCGGTCCTCCCACTCGGCGTGTTGCACGAGCCAGCCGGGAAACTTGAGAAAAGCGACTGCTGCGGCTCCGCACCGGATGGCCATGGGTTGGTCTGCCGAGTGATCGTCCGGATGCGCGACGCTTCCAGCCGACTCGGCATACTGAAGGAGCTCAAGCAGATCCGATTCCGAAATCTTTGTGGCTCCGTCGATGATTTGACGGCACCGCAAAGGGAAACCTAGCCTGCGCAGACCCTTCTCGCTTCGCTCGCGGGCCTGTTCGTTGCTGCGCGAGAGCTCTTCGGGGTGCGGATAAAAGAACCCTGTTGGCCCATCCGGCAGCGTGACACTTTTCCAGTTGGCGGGATCAAACTGCGCGATCAGATTGTCCAAGTGCTCGCGCGACGCCGGATGCCGCATCGAGTCGCGAAGACTCATCCACCGCTTTTGTGCCCTCTCCAGAGCCGGCCAGGAAAGATCCTTGTTCGCGAAGATTTGGACTACCGCGCTGCGGAAGTCCGTGCTTCGATGCGGCAGCGTATGCCACTCGAGCGCACTCTTCCGCCTCTCTTCGCCGCCGTGTTCCAGGTCCCACGCGATCATGGCGGTCTTGGTTTGACTATGAAGGGCTGCTTCGTATCCCCAGAAATAAAGCTCGGGCGGAGCAACAAGCGGCTCGAGGGGTCCCGCAATCAGCGCGGGGTGCTTGAGCGCGAGCGCGAAGAGCACACCGATTACGGCAGCCGACCGGCTCTCTCGTAGCAAGGCCTCGATGACGCCGGCCGTTAGCTTTCCGGCATCCGCCTGCTCATAGAGCCAGTGCTCCAGGGCCATCAGAGTCGCTTCGATTGCGTGTGGCGCGTTCGACACGCCGGCATGCCAAAAGAAGACCCTATTATCGCCAAGGTACGTTCGTTCCTCTTCTCCGTTCAGCGTCAGCTTCAACTGCGGCGGCTCAGGAACGGATGAAAGACCGCGCTCTGCGAAATCAGCCGCGGCGGCGGAGCGGTAGCTTTCAGCCCAGCGGTCGGTCGCGAAGTTGACCAAGCGGTTCACGAAATCGAGCCCTACGGCCGGCACCTGGGCGAGTAACTCCCCGGCCGGCGCGAAATCGTAAAGAGGCGGCGCAGCCGCACCGACCCACTCAACCCCGTAATCGCGGTCCCACCGGCGGTCAAAGGGAATCCGGCGCCTTGGCAGTTCGATCAGCAACGCAAGAAAGACTTCCCTGGCAAGCTCGGGATCAAAAGCTATCAGCAGGCTCGCGCCGATCGGAGAGAGCGCCAGTTCCTGAAACTCGTGATCCGGTGGCCGCCGAGGTCCATCGGGCCACGGCTCTGCTCGTTCGTCGAGTTCGGAAAGGGACCAGAACGGATGCTGAACGCCTCGGGGCGCCTTTGATCGCCGAGGAGCTGGTGGGCAGTCCGGCCCGACAGGTGCAGCATCAAGGCCGTTAGACGCTCACGATGCCCCGCAACGCAGCAGATTGCGGCAAGAAAAACACGCGATTTACTAGGGATTGCTTGCTCGAATTGATCCCATTTCTCGTGCGCAACGCGCTCTGCCAAGGTCAGAATCATGTCTTCGACTTCGGTGCGGGAAGCCGCTTCGCCAGTTTTCCTACAATGTCCAACCCAGAGTTCGGCGATCGCGAGGAACTCGGGAGAGGCAAAACGCAGAACCTGTTCGCGGTGGCGGACAATCCAGTCAAGGATCGGACGCCATAGAGCCGGCTGAGGTTGTCTAAGCGCCGCGGCGAACTCGCCCTGGAGCACTGGCGACAGGTTTGCCAGCTGCTCAGACGTGACGGTCTGC
>JAJYVB010000255.1 GCA_021792265.1 Deltaproteobacteria bacterium
AGAGCTAAAGGAACGAAGCCGATGTCTTCTCAGGGTGTTGAGCGCCAATCTCCCTGCCGCGGCGAAATTTCCTGTTTTTCAACACCCCGCCACGGAAGCTTCTCAACCGCGGCTATCTGCCCCAGTCGCGTGCGTAGCGAAAGTCGCGGTCGATCGTCCGTTCCGAGAGTTTGGCGATAACCGGCAGCCGCCGCTTAAACTGTGAACCGCGTACCATGTCGGCTACCCGGCGTACAAAACGCTCGCTGAAACCCAGTTCCGCCAACTCTGCGGTTGAGTAGCGCCGGTCCACCATCAAAAAGAGCAGTTCGTCAACCTCCCGATAACCGAAGCCGAGTTCGGCCTCGTCGGTCTGTCCGACCCAGAGGTCGGCTGACGGCTGTTTCGCAACGATCTTCTGCGGCACCCCAATTTCCGCAGCGAGCGCCCACACCTGCGTTTTGTAGAGGTCGCCAATCGGGTTAACAGCCGAGGCCATATCGCCGTAGAGCGTCCCATAGCCGAGCAGAAGCTCGCTCTTGTTTGACGTGCCAAGCACCAGCGCGTTAAATGCCGCGGATTGATCGTACAGGATCGTCATGCGCTCGCGTGCCATCTTGTTGCCGCGCCGGCGACTGTCGGCGTCCGGGAACCGCTCGAAGTATGAGTCAATCTGCGGCGTGATATCGACCAGCAACTCCCGCAACTTGAACTTCCCGGCGACCAGCCGCGCATCGTCGAGGCTTTCCGGATTCGACAACCGGTAGGGCATCATAACGGCCAGCACGTTGTCGCCGCCCAAAGCCTGCGCCGCGAGCGCCGCGCTCAAGCTCGAATCGACGCCGCCGGACAGTCCAACGACGGCGCGCTGCACGCCAACCTTCAGGAACTCGTTGCGGATCAAATCGACCAGCAGCCGGCGCTGAAGAGGCGGATTGATCGGCGGGCGCGGATATTCCGCCCGCTTAGCGCTCTCGACCGCGGGCCTGGAAACGTTGCGCGCCGACTCCCCGCTATTTTCGCGCCTTGCCATCCCTATCGGGCGCGCACTTGCGCCGTTCCTTACAACCGCCCGCGCCGACGCGCCGCAAGCAAAGCATCCGCCCTGCCTGCCGGTTTCTTCGCGACAGGCGCCGTCCTGCCGGTCTTTGAAGCGGGGCCCAGCTCAGTCGCACCGGCGTAGGTTTGGCGAATCCGGTTTAGCTCGTTAAGCGTAAGGTCGACGTCTTCATCGCGCAGGATCGTGGAGGAAATCCGCTTGCGCCTCAGCGCCCGCAGGTCGATTTCCACCGTCACCATCGCGGGCTCATAGAGCGGAGCCGCGGCCACCTGCTCGCCCGAGGCATCCACCAGCTCCGAACCACCCCAGAAGCCGATTCCGTCCTCGAAGCCGACTCGGTTGCAGTACGCAACTGGGGTCGCCCAGGTTGCGGCGTGAAAGCGCACTATCTGGCGCCAATGCGCCGCGTTTTCCGGAAGCTCATCCGTGGTGACGCCCCAGATTGGGCTGGCGGAGATGCACACGATGCTCAGGGCGCGGTCGAGCGCCGCCAGATAGACCGCGGAAGGATGCCACATGTCCTCGCAGATGAGCAGCGCCATGCGCCCGAAGCGCGTCTCGAAAGCGCCGACGTGGCGGCCGCGCGCGAAATAGCGCTGCTCGTCGAACAGGCCGTAAGTAGGCAGGTAGCACTTGCGATGAACATGGCGCAGCTCGCCGCGTTCCAAATATACGGCCGAGTTGTAGAAAAGCGTCTCGGGGCTCTCCTCGACCATGCCGACAATGATCGCAGTTTCCTGGCTGAGGCTGGCGAGCCATTTTACCTCGGGACCGTCCAGGCGCCATGCAACTGTCGGCACCTGGTCCTTGAGGAAGTAACCGGTAAGCGCAAGTTCGGGAAAAATCACCAGGTCGGCGCCGCGGCCTCGCGCCTCGCGCACCTGCTGGGCAACCATCTCGCGGTTCGCATCGACATCACCGAGACGCGGATTCACCTGTACCAGGGCCAGCGTGTAACGGTCGGACGCCATAAGCGAAATCGTGGCGCAAATGGAGCGCCTGAACAAGGCGCCGCCAGCCCAAGCCGTTGCGGGGATGCCGGTTAGGACCGTGGCGTCAGGGGCTGGCCGGAAACGGGATTATGTTGATAATGACGCCGCAAGTGGTCTCGGCTGCAGACGATCTTTCTTTTGCTGCCCTGCACCCCAAGTTACCCGCATTCATAGGTAGAGTCGGTTGATGTTTTGCCCCTGGAGGGGCGGTGGAGCAAGGGGACGGGCCGCGGAGCCCCAAACTTGCTCAAGCGGACCGTCCCCTTGCTGGTCTGCAAACTCCCTCGGCGTTCGCGCTCCGAGACTGGAGTGCGGGCGGCACCAGTTGTAGTCGTATCGCCGCGACGAGAGCGAGGTGCAACCCGAGCGAGCGAGCCGCGCCGGCGCCTTGCTATAATAGCTGGGAGTAGATGTGAAAGGTCTCATGCGATGGCGGCGTCACCCAGGGCAACCCTGCTTGTTTCATGCGCTGACCGGATGGGTATCGTTGCGCGGCTCTCCACCCTGCTCTACGAAAGCTCGTGCAACATCATCACTTCCGACCAGCACACCGACGACCAGGACGGGCACTTTTTCTGGCGAATCCACTTCGAAAGCCAGCGTTTTGAACTCACCGAGATACGCCGGCGCCTGGAGGCAGGAATCCCGGCCCTCTTCAGCGACCTTCAGATGCAATGGCAGTTCTTCGAGGCCGAGCGGCGGGATCGGATGGTTATCCTGGTTTCAAAGCTGGCCCATTGCATGATGGACCTGCTGAGCCGCTATCGCGCCGGCGAACTTGAAGCCGAGGTGGCCGGCGTCGTCAGCAATCATCGGGACCTGGAGCCTCTCGTTGCTGCGTTCGGAGTTCCTTTCACGTTTATCCCCGTCAGCAAGGAGACCAAGACACAGGCCGAGGAGCGCCTGGTGAAACACCTCGAGGGTGTCGGCTGCGATAGCGTCGTTCTTGCGCGCTATATGCAGGTACTCTCGGGAGATTTTCTGCGCGCCTGGACGAAGCCGATCGTAAACATTCACCACAGCTTCCTGCCCGCGTTCGTTGGGTCGCAGCCCTACAAGCAGGCCCATGACCGAGGCGTCAAGCTAATCGGAGCCACTGCCCACTACGTAACCGAGGAACTCGACGCGGGGCCGATCATCGCTCAGGCGACCACCTCCGTAAGCCATCGCGACACGGTGCGCGACCTCACGCGCAAGGGCAAGGATCTGGAGGTTGCGGTACTGGCACGCGCGGTCCACGCCCATTTGCGCAAATCGGTAATCGTCCACCGCAATCGCACTATCGTCTTCGAGTAGTGGTCCTCAAGCAAAGGTCGATTGGGCTTAAAACCGTTCAGGACGCTTTATTCCGGTGGCCTGAAAACCAGGGTCAGGGAATCGGCGTAATTTCCACGGTCAGCCAACTCGGCTGGTACGCATTCGGCTCAGGCTTCGGTGAATGGCAGCCCCATTGCTGTGGCCGGCCTGCCACGTCGTAAACGGCCACCACCTGGGCTACCCAACTTTGGGGAGTGTCGAAGTACAAAGACTCGCAGCCCGATGCGGACGATGAACCTGGCCAGCCGGGCCACAGCGCGGGAGGAGCCAGGGCGTCAATGGCGTGCATCTCGCCGTCCGGACCGAGCACTCCTGTATTGACCCCGTCGTGATGCCGGCCGAGGGGATTACCGAATACATCGTAACAAAGCCTCACGACTGCCGGGCCGTCGGTTTCCACGGGGATTGCGAGCCCTGCGATCCTGCAGTATCGTCCGCGCTCCTCGTTCGTATAAATATCACCGCACGAGCAGGTCATCGACTCGGCCCGCTGGTAGGCGGGACTCCCGGCAAACGACGAACTGGCGAAAAGTACCATGCACAGAGCAAGTCCGACGGTCGCCTTAGTCATGGCAGGACACTTTTTGAAAATCGGCCGGCCGCATCGCCAGCTTCGGCTCATCACCAAAAGGAACGGCCCGCCAAGGTGCGCTCCCGCTGACAAACAAAACCCGACGCGGGCACCCGGACCCGGCTGCTCCCAAAACTACTCAGAATAAAAAAAGGTGCAGTTTGTCACTTGATCCCTGAACTACCAGCCCTGCGCTATCAGACAAGCAAGCCATCGACGGTGTCCTCACCAGTTATACGCGAGGCCAATGCCTACACCCGCAGGATATGGGTCGATTGGGGTGGAAGGAGGCGTCGCAGCGAAAAGCTGCCACCGGCTATTCTCCAGTGCATGTTCCGCGTGCAGATGAACGAGCAATTCGGTGGTCAACGAGCCCAGTATCGCCGCTCCAATCACGTCGGAAAACCAATGTGCGTTGTATCCCATCCGGCCAAAACCGTCCGTAAGTGCGACGGCGTAGACGGGGACAGAAATGAACCAGGAGTTGTGAAAATACTCACTCAGTCCGGCCGCCAGCGCGAACATCGGGGTCACGTCGCCCGACACGAATGACCGGCCGCCGTGAAAGAACGCCGTGTGGCTTGAGGTCTGACGCGGCCTTAGCCGTCCGAAAATAGTTTTAATAAGGAGGCTGTCAACGAGCGTTGAGATACCCGCCCCCTCGCCTGCCGTGAGCGCCATGTCACGCGCCCGCGTATCGCCGGAGTATAGTCCGTGGCCGTACAATCCG
>JAJYVB010000256.1 GCA_021792265.1 Deltaproteobacteria bacterium
GCGCCGCACCGGAGAGGATTCCGATGTGGCGCGCGGCCGTGTTTAGCTTCCTACTCGGCGCTCCGGTTAAGGCCGAGAAAGTCGGTCTTTGCGGATTTGCGCCGCATAAAGTCTTCGGCAGCGATTCCAAGCCTGCTGCATACCGCAAGTTCGGTCGGGCTTAGCGTAGCCGCGCCCTCGCGCACTCGACCTGCCCGCCCGAAGCCGCTCTCGCCCGTGCGGGCGACGAGCGCAGGCTGGCGCGCCATGAACTCGGTGAAGCCGTTGAGGTCGGCCTGGCAGTATGCGATCGCCCACTCGCGCTGGGCGGGGATCAGGCGCCCCGAACGGATCGCTTCGTCCACGGCGTTTTCAGCTTGCTCGCGGGCGCGTGCGGCGCGAAGCGCGTTGAGTTCGCTGAGCGTGCGTTGAAAGTCCGCCATGGCGACGTAGTTGGCCGGGTCGAAGGCCTGGTTGCTGGCTGTCGCGGCGGCGCCGTTGCGCCCGTCGCGCTCGCCGGCACTTGCGGCTTCAACGAGCTGGCGAACCCTGGCGAGGAGAGCGCCAGCATCGGCCTCTTCATCCATCCCCAGGATCGCTCTGAGTTCGTCCAAAAGGGTTTCCATCTGCTTCTCCTCGTCGGGATTGCGTGCCGCGCAAACCGCGGTCAGGTAGAGATTGGGGTTGTTGGTAAGCCCGGCGCGTAAGAGCCGTATCACCTCGCCGTCCGGAGCAAACTGAAAAACCGGCGAGAGGTAGCGGTACTGGCGCTCGCTGAGCGCCGCGATGCCGCGCGGAGTCCATTCGACGCGGCCCCAAACAGCGCCGTCGCGCACCGCCAGGGCGTCAATCCAGCCAGCCGCCGGGGCCGGGCGGCCTTGAACGGTGGAGAATTCAGTTGCGTGATCGAAATCGACGGGAATTCCCGCCTCCATTCGAAGCGCGAGCGTGTTCGCAATCACGCGTGCGGGGTCCGCCAGGCGAAAAGGTCCGCGGCCGTCGCGTCCCCTGAACTCGCCCGCTGGAATGAGTTGAATCCAGCGGGGCGGCTTCGCGGGCTGTGCGTGGTCGGCCTGAGCGCCGATCACCAGCGAGGCAACTTCCGCTATCTTCGGGCTGGTCTCGCGACGGGCGGCTGCTGGATCGCCGTTCATGGCGCGCATTGTGCGGTCTTACGCGGTGGCGCGTAAGCCTGAAGAATTTCACCTGCCGATTAGCCCGCGGTGCAAACCGGGCGGCGAGAGGCGGCATGCGCGGGCATCTTGGCGTTACCAACGTAACGTCTGCGAAGATACACGCGCCTTACACGGCTCCGCGCGGCTCGTTGCTCAAGCGTCAGTCATCGTGGGTCTCCAGATGCGCGGCGGGCGCCGTCGCCAGTGCGACGGCGCCCGCCCGACCCTGAACGGCAATTTCAGTGAGGATTTTCTGCCGGCGATACCTGAGCGCCGCTTGCTGTTACCTAGCCCTTGTGAAATTAACGCATGATGTGGGCCAGCGCCGCCAAGCTGGAAAAGCGCCCGATGTCGCGGTAGTCGACACCGTGAATCGAGGTGCAGTCCTGGTTGGCCCGGAAAGGCAGCATTGCCACCGACGCATGGTTGTTCTGCAGGTCCCATAGCACGGCCATGCCGCCATTGGTCCACACTTTGCCCACGCCAGGCGTATTAACAATTGCAGAGCCGCCGAAAGTTACCTTCCAGAGCTTCCCATGATTATCATATTGAACCATCTCGTCGCTGTCGTAACTTTCCTGATCGATATAAAGGAGCCGCCTGGAGATACAGTAGCTACTCGCATACGAAGGGATCGGACGGACGTCGATTAGCCAAACATGGCGCAAGTCCCATTGACCCAGCGACGGTTTCGGAAAGAAGAGCGGAAGATAATAATTGTCGAGGTTGTCGATCATCTTCCAGTCGTCGGAGATGCGCGGCTCGATTAGGACGTAGCGCTCGCCCAGAAAGACGGCGTTGAATTGGGTCAGATTGCCGTTGAAGTTTCCGTGGCGGGTGTCGTCGTAAATATAGTCGGTCCCATTGAAGGGGGAGCAACGCGCCGCCGGCGACAAGCGCAATGAGCGGCGCAGCGCAGGAATGAACAGGAACGAATCCTGGATTTTGGCGATGTCGGTATAATATACAGTCAGCACCGTAGTGTACTTGGCCTGTTCCGGCTTCAGGATCTGCGTGTACTCGAAGAGGTCAATTCCCTTGCCACGCGGATCATCGATAGGGAAGCCGGGATCGGAATTGCGGCTGAAACGCCGGATGACCCACACCTGGCGCCCATAAGCCCGGTTATAAAAACGATCTTCAGTGTAGAAATCGCACTCGGGCGCACAGATCAGATGCGGTTGGTATGTGAACCAGTCGTCGACCAGAAGTTTCCATCCGCGCAGCGGCTCGGTGGGGTTGGGAAAAGGCCGTCCTGCGACGTAGCCGGTGATGCTATGACCGCCGTCAGGCAGGTCAATAATCTTGACGGTCTTAAAGTACTTTTCGGTATTTTCCTGGTAAAGCTTGGGATCCGAATAGTGAAAAGGAGGCGCCACCACGAGCTGAAAGTCAGGCGGCAGCTTCCAGAAATACTGCCCGGAGAACAGGGCCCGCAGGCCCCGATTCATGAACTGTTTGTATTGCTGCCAGTCGCGAGGCGTAATGACGGTGCCTGGCGGGATTGTTTTTGCCGGCTGCTCTCCCGCTGCGCGGATTGGCCCGGCCACTAGCGCCAGGACCATGAAAATGCCAAGCAACTGAATCTGCAAACGCCTCATTTTGGCCTCCTATTTGTCAGGCCACGAGCCGCGTCTGGCCGAGCCAGCCATGAGACGGGTGAGCCACACGAGACCTGTCGGACTTGACTGATAATGCTCAATGTTCCGGCTACTAAATCCTCAGCAACGACAGGCGCTCTGCCTTTTTGAACGGCCGGCCGGCAGGCTTTGGCCTCAGGCTGCGCTTACTATACGGACCGCGCCTCACAAAAGGTTGAAATTCCATTGGAACTGCATCACGACCAGGCTCTTGCCTTTGAACATGCCAGCAGCATAGTCGTCCTGAATGTTGTTGCTGAGGATGCCGATGTACTGGAACTTGAGAAAGTAGCGGTTGGTCCAGGGCGGCGTCAGCACGACGTTCGGGAAGAGCAAAAAAGTGTTGCCGTCGGGGTTGTAGACCATGACCCACTGCGGCGAGATCGACTGCCACCACCACGAAGTGCTCGTGGCAAAGATGAAGCTTTCCTCGTTGTGCCGCGCGAGCTGATAGGTGAGCGGCGCATATTCCATGAAGCGGCTCGGACTCAGGATCGTATAGTTGTTCCACTCCAGGTTTACGGTGAGGTTGCCGCTCGTGGTGAGCCATGGCGACCACATGTTGTCCAAGTCAAGTGCAACCAGGGTGCTAATGGTGCCGGAGTATTTAACCCCGCTGGTTTGGCCCGGATTGCGGGTCGCAAAGGGCGTATGGTCCTGCCACACCCCCTCGCTCCTGAGTACCAGGGGTAGTGACTCGCCGATGCTGCCCGGGATGTTGATCGGCCGGTTCATCGTCAAGCCAATATCATTCAGTTGCGGGAAATAGAGAATCGCGCCGTCAATCGGCTTGCCGTCCGGACCAAGGCCAGGGCGCGCCCGGTACAGCTGGGCTGCCGGAAGGTACTGATGCCCGTGCCAGTAAAGCGCCGTCATTTCCCATGTCTGGTCTACTAGGCTGTGGACCCTGAAACCGTACTCGGCGTTGGGGAAGAATGCGGAGCCGGGAAAGTGATTGGGGAGCACCACGTTAGGCGGCAAACCGAGGCTGGCAACCGACGCCTGCGGATAGGCGGCATCGCGCCCGGCCAGTACCGGCCCGCCAAACGGCGTCTGAAAGTTGCCCTCGAAACGCCCGCCGTAAACATCAAGCCGGCTCACCGTGTCGCATTGATCCGCCACTCCCTGATAGCGCTCGTCGGGAGTGTCGGCGAATACCCAGTTGTTGTAACAAGGTTGCCAAGCGGGTACGAAAATCGCCTCGAAGAAGTTCTCCGTGAACGTGCCGAGGTCTGGAAGGTCTAACGTCGGATGCACCATCCAGAGCGGAATGCGCGACTGCTCGAGGTTGGCGAAGCCGAAGTTCCAGCTCAGGTCTTGCGGGTTGACCACGTCGGCGATGCGAAACGCGAGCGACTCGCCCCAAACCACTATCTGACGTCCGGTGAAAAGACGCAGCGGACCTACCTTGAGGCGCCACCACGCCTCGCGGAACTCGAGGCGGTTGTAATAGTCGGCTGCCGCAGAGGCCGTGCAATGGGTCAGGCCCACTACTCCAGGGATGCCGGGCGGGAAGCATCCGACCCGGCTCCCGTTCTCGTTGAGCGACTGAGAGTCGACCTCGCGCCGATCCTGGTTGTAAGCGTACTGCGGCTCGTAAACTCCCCAGAAGCGCAAGAAAAAGTGATTATGCGAGTCGAGGTCGTAATTGGTATCTACCTGTAGGAAGCTGCGCTCCGTGGCCAGAAAATTGGTAGCCGTTTCACCGGCGTAAAAGGGAGCCGTGTTGGTCCGGATGCCGTGCGGATTAACCCACATACCCGAAGTGTTCTGGACCAAACCTGTGATCGTCAGCCCGCTTAGCCACGGGACTTCGGGATGAGGTAGCAGCGTGGCGGAGCCTGG
>JAJYVB010000257.1 GCA_021792265.1 Deltaproteobacteria bacterium
GTCTACGTCGATACACTCAAAAAGGACGCGTCTTAAACCAATTGCCGCTGGACGCGGTCTACGCGCGCACTGCTCGATATAACGGAGGAACGCATGTCGCAGTCGCAAGTGCCCGAACGGCATCGAATTGCCGTAATTGGTCTTGGTGAGGCCGGTGCCACTTTGGCGCGTGGCCTTGCCGCCTCCGGTCTGTGCGAGGTAGCCGGCTACGACAGGCTCCTCGATGATGCCACCGCCGGCCCCGCACTTCGGGCCAAGGCAAGCTCGTTTGGCATCAGCGTATGTACCTCGGCAGCGCAGGCGTGCCAGGGCGCGAGGATTGTGCTGTCTGCCGTGCCGGCCTCCGCAGCTCTGGCGGTGGCCGCCGAAGCCGGCGATTTTCTCGAGGCCGGCCAGTTGTTCCTCGATATAAACTCGGTTTCCCCCAAGACCAAACGCGCCAGCGCTACGGCAGTGGAACGGTCAAGGGCGGCCTACGTCGAAGGCGCCGTTATGGGACCCGTAGCACCCTCTGGCTTGAAGGTACCCATCCTGCTGGCCGGGGCTTGTGCTGCAGAGGT
This sequence comes from Deltaproteobacteria bacterium, assembly GCA_021792265.1. Taxonomy (GTDB): domain Bacteria; phylum Desulfobacterota; class Binatia; order Binatales; family Binataceae; genus JAJYVB01. The sequence goes on from JAJYVB010000257.1 coordinate 561, forward strand.
CGCATCGATGCTCAATGCCGCAGGAATGAACCTGGAGGTTGCTGGGCAGAGGATCGGCGACGCATCGGCGATCAAGATGTGCCGCAGCATCATGATTAAGGGCATCGAGGCACTGACTATCGAGTGCTTCATGACCGCGCGGCGCTGCGGGATCGAGGACACTGTCATCGCGTCGCTCAACACCAGCTTCCCCGGTGTGGACTGGGAAAAGCGCGGCAGCTACATGATTGGCCGCGCGGTCCAGCATGCGCGCCGGCGAGCCGCCGAGATGCGCGAGGCGATCGCCACGGTCATCGAAGCGGGACTAGCGCCGACGATGTCGGCAGCGTCAGCCCAAGTGCTGGAGTGGGTCGCCGACGCAGGATTGAATCCTGTGCAGTTCAAAGCGCGAGGCGAAGAGTGGCGCGATATAATCGACGCCCTGTCAGAGCGCCAGCGCATCCAACAGGACGCCACTGCGCCGGCTACGGCTTCCGCTCCATAAGCGAAAGATCGAAGAGAACCGGATGCTGTCCGGGCACCGGGTTGGCGATCGCCTCCTCGAGGGTCTTGGCGCCGCGCCACTGCGTGGAGGGACGAACGTGCCCTTCGGTGCCAATCTGGTCCAGGCCCCAGTAAATCTCGAGATGATGGCCGTCCGGATCGTTGAACTCGACGGCGATCTGCACGCCCGCCCGCCTGCGTCCTTCGAAAACAATCGGCACGTTGTGAGCGCGCAGATGCTTGCGGGCCCGGAATACTTCGTCGAGCGTCGCCACCTCGAACGCGAAGTGATCGAGCTCGCGCTTCGCTGCGGGGCCGCTCGTGCCGCCCACCAGGGCGACCCCGTGATGGTCCTGGTTGCAGCGCATGAACACCATCCCGCCAGGTACCATCGTCTCGGGGTAAACGTCTGAAATCCTGAAGCCAAGCACCTTGGTGTAGAAATCGACGGAGCGTTGCAGGTCGGAGACGCGAAGCACTACGTGGCCGATCTTTTGAATGCGAAACGGAAGCTGCTCTGGCGTCGTCGTTGCGCGAAGCTGCTCGACATCGATCGCCATGGTAAGTTCCTCCGGCCGTTGAGTGTTTTCTCTCTCAAAGGAACGCCAAAAGGGGGCGATAAGAGCGCCTCTCGGTTCCGGACCCACAGCCGGCCGGCCGGACCATGGCGCCCAACCAACCCGAATTGCTCTTCCGACGCTCCCTTTGGAAGACCTATAAGGGAAGGCCGCGCCCTAACGCAAGTTTTTGGCTGTCCGGCGTGGCGGCGCTCTACAGTGCTCCACTGCTGCGCCTGCTTTCCCATACCAAAAGCAAAAATTCAGGCTGCCAGGAGCCCCGTATAGCGGAAATAAAAGCTCCTTGTGTTGCGCCTCCAGCCGCGGCACCATCTGCTCCGAGGAAGGCAGCCCGGTGCGAGCGCTCTCGGACCGCAACTGCGCGCCCAGCGGAGAAGGAGCGGCGCCGTTTATCATGAAACGGAGAGAATAGCCTCTGATGAAAGTTGAAACCCTGTTGCCGCTCGGCAAAGTTGACCCGGGATTACGTGCGCCTGCTACGCCGCTGAACATTTCGTCTGTTTACGACGATGCGCGCACGGTCGAGGATTTGGGCTACGACGGCCTGGTCGTGGAAGAGATCAAGGACGACCCCTTCATGATCGTGGCGTTAGCTGCGCAGGCAACCAGACGGCTCAACCTCGGCACGGCGATAGCGCTGGCGTTTCCAAGGAGTCCAACCGTTACCGCGATGAGCGCCTGGACCGCGCAGAAACTGTCGAGGGGACGCTTCACCCTCGGCCTGGGCACGCAGGTCAGGGCACATATCGAGCGGCGCTACGGTATAAAATGGTCGGCGCCTGGCCCGTGGATGCGCGAGTACGTGCAGGCAGTGCGGGCCGTGTGGAAATGCTGGCAGGAGGGCAGTCCGCTCAATTTCCAGGGGAAACATTACACGCTGAACCTGGTGGTTCCGCTGTTCAACCCCGGGCCAATCGATCATCCCGACATTCCCATTCACCTGGCCGCCGTAAACGCGCGTATGTGCTCGGTCGCAGGCGAAGTAGCGGACGGTTTGCGGCCCCATCCGGTGTGCACGCCGAAATATATCGAGGAAGTGATGTTGCCGGCGGCGCGGGCGGGCGCCGCAAGAGTCGGGCGCAGATTGGATAACTTCTCCGTATGCATCAAGCCGCTTATCGCTACGGCTCCCGACGCCGCGTCGCTGCAGGAAAAAATCCGTGACGTCCGCGCCCGAGTTGCCTTTTACGCCTCGACTCCCAGCTATCTTCCGGCATTCGAAATCCACGGCCTCACCGATCTCGCCAACAAGCTGAAAATCCTCGCTCGCGAGCAGCGTTGGGAGGAGATGCCGACCTATATCCCGGATGGGGTGCTCAACACGTATGCCACGGTCGCCACGTTTGACGAGATCGGCGCGAAGCTCAAGGAGCGCTACGGTCATCTCGTCACCAACGCCGAGTTCAGCATTCCGGTACGCAACGAGTCCGACCGAGCAAAGCTCGAGCGTTTAATTGCCACCTTGAGGAGCGCGGTCTGACGTCGCGCCCTTAAGCGCTTTGCGAGGTCGGCGGCCGCCTAAGCACTCGCCGCACGTATCTTGGCAGCGACCGCCGCCGGATTGGCGCTGACGATGCGCAAAACCTTTCTGCGCCCGCGATGGCCCTGAAGAACTGTGATCGCAGAACGCTGAATCGATAGCGCTTTGGCGATTATTGCGATCAGCTCCGCGTTAGCCCGGCCCTCTGACGGAGGCGAGTGAACCGCGACCACGAGACCATCCGGTCTTACATCTGTTATCCCGCTGCGAGAGGAACCAGGCCGAACCGTCACCTCGATGGTCAGTGAATCGGCAGCAATCCGAAGCCAACCCGACGTCTCTTTTTGCACCGATAATTTTAACTTGTGCCGTGGGGCACGCGGTTAAGTCTTGGAAACGTCAGCCTGCACAGTAGCCGCACTCAAAGGCGATCTGTCTGCCGGCGATGTAAACAAGCACCAGCCGCAATTGCCGTCTTGAGAAAGCGTTACTGCGATGGTGCGAGAGGGGGGACTTGAACCCCCACGGGATTGCTCCCACAAGGTCCTGAGCCTTGCGCGTCTGCCATTCCGCCACTCTCGCAGCGACCGTCCTATGCGTCTAGCTGTAGACGCCAATTTATTCAAGACCGTCCGCCCACAAAGCGTTGGGGCGCCCCCAAAAGCCTGCCTTCGTATGCTACGCGCTGCGTGCCGCACTGAAAACGCTAACCGAGAGCCTCGCCTTACGGCGCGGTCCGCCTACGACCCGTTCAGAACCGTATCCAGGGCGCGCCGAATACTGACCTTGCATGTCAAGAAAGAGACCCCCACACTTGAGTATGGAGGTTTTCATATGAAGGTCTTCACACTTCGCAGCTTGACGACGCGTTATCCTGCAATCGCTGTAATAGCGGTGTCGCTGGCGCTTTCAAGCCTCGCTGCCGTCCCGTCACATGCGCAAACCAGCATGGAGCAACAGTCAGCCGCCCAGCCAGGCGGGCCTGCCCCGGGCCCCGGGACGGGCATGATGCCACCCCGCATGATGATGATGCAGCACGGCATGATGCCCCGCGCCATGGGACCCATGACTTGGGGGCCCGGGATGGGCGGGATGCCTTGGGGGGGCTGCGGAGGCGGAATGATGGGGATGGGCATGGGCTGGGGTGCAAAGACCCCGAAGGCGACGGGGGAACGGCTCGAGCTCCAAGGGAAGCTGCTCGAGATGCGCGGCGAAATGATGAAGGCGGCCGCCGCGGTCATGCAAAAATACGCTAAAGACCTTGAACACTCCAAGTAAACGCTAGCGGCAAGGTGTTGAGGAACTGGAGATTCTGGCATTTCGGAGAAATTCGTTCTTAACATCTTGGAAAAACCGGCTTCCTCCCTTAAGGATGTCGTGTAAGCTTGCCCTCTGACCGCCGTGATTTGCCCGGCGTGTATCCCTTGATGCGGCTTTCGGTCGTCATTGCCACCTGCAACCGGCCGGATTCGGTGCAGCGTCTGCTCCAAAGCCTGCTTCCGCAGCTTCGCGCCGATCGCGACGAGTTGTTTATCG
>JAJYVB010000258.1 GCA_021792265.1 Deltaproteobacteria bacterium
GGTCCAGTTGACCCAGTTGTTCCAGCGCCGGTTTACGAAGCGCTCGCCGAGCAGATCGTGGTCGGCGAGCAGGAGTTGAAGGAAGATTATCGCCGAGGGCAGCATGATGCCCGCGAGTACCTGAACGCTCAGTATGATCAGTTGCAGCGGCGCGCCCGGAATAAGGACGATGGCTGCGGCGAGCGCCGTGCACCCGATGTACACGCCGTAGAAGCCGGGGGCGTCGCGCAGCGGAAGTTCAAGGCTGTGTGGCCAGCCGCGCACCTCCCCATAGGCCCACGCGCTCGACAGCGAGATTGCGGTGGTGCCAAGCAGCGCGGCGTTGCACATCATCAGCAGAATCCCGCTCTTGAGCGCAGGCCCGAACGTCCGCCCCAGTCCGGCCGCCATCCGCGCCGGATCAGTGAACGTAAGGCCAAGGCGCCGCGAGGCGTCGCCCGCGACCATCATGCACATCGCCACCACGATCGTGAAACACGCGCCGAGCAGCGTATCGAGGCGCGCCCAGCCGAGGTCAGCAAACCGCAGCCGCTTGTCCGCAACGCAGCTCTGCTGGAAGAAAAGCTGCCATGGCGCGATCGTTGTGCCCACGATCGCGATGACCAAAAACATAAGTCCGGGAGTCACACCGCCAGCGGGCAAAGACGGCATCAACGAGTTGCGCGCCACCTCCGCAAGCGGCGGTCTTACCCACCAGGCAATTCCCAGCCACACTGCATCAAGCAGGCACAATGCGACCACGATCCGTTCCCATCGCAAATAGCTCCCGCTGCCCACAATTACGCTGAGCGCAACGGCGAACAGCGGGACCCCCACCCGCGCCGATACGCCGAGGCCCGGCAAGGCGAGCGCAATCGCCGCGAATTCCGTGACCAAAGTGAGAAAATTGACCAGTTCGAGGTCGAACAACGAGAACGCGCCCCACCATTTGCCGAAACGCCTGTAGATCATCGCGGCGTGGCCCTGCCCCGTCGCGATACCAAGCCGCACCACCATCTCCTGAACGAAATAGGTGATCGGAAGCAGGAGCAGCATCAGCCACATCAAGTGCGTGCCGTACTGCGCGCCGGCCTGCGCGTAACTCGAGACCGCACCGGCGTCGTTGTCGGCCTCCATCACGATGAGGCCGGGTCCAAACACCATCAGGAATGTAAGCAAATTCCGCGCCCAGGCGGTGCGAACGGTTCGCGCCGCCTGGGCGCGGAATTCATTGGCGAGGTCGAGCGGCGATTTGCGCGCGTTCCCTACATACATGACAACCTCCCATTATCGGTCTAAATCGGTGCAAGCCCGTGCCTGCACTCCAAACCCGCAACCCGCACACTGGATTGTTCGGAACGGTCCTCCATGTTCGATGCTCCCTTGAATGCTCGACTGCGCCTGCTCTACGGCGCTCGGCTATTACTATCTAACTAGTTGGTATTTTGAATGATGTCAAATAGCATAATCGATAATGGAAATCAGTTGCGGCCGGCCGGAACTGAGAATAGGAATCAACACGAATATCAACTAGACTTGCAGACTGAGGCGCGCCACTTCGGCACTCCTGCAGCCGCATGCACCGTGGCCACCAATCTTCCGACAGGCGTGGAGCGCAGCAGAAGCGCGCAACGACCGCGTGGCTCGGCGCGATCGAGGCGCTGCTTTGCGAATGACGCGGGGCGGCTGGCGGGCCGTGCCCGCGATTACTCGACGGTTACCGACTTGGCGAGGTTTCGCGGCTGGTCGACGTCGGTGCCGCGGTAGACCGCTATATGATAGGCGAGCAGTTGAAGCGGAATCGTCGTCAGCACCGGCATCAGCATCCGGTGGGTGGACGGCACGCGGATGATTTCCCAGGCGACCGTTTCCAGTTCCTCAGAAACGTGGTCGGTGACAGCGATGATACGCCCGTTGCGCGACTCGACCTCTTTCAGATTCGAAAGGGTCTTTTCGTAAACGTCGTCTTTGGGAATGATCACGACGACCGGCATCTCGTCGTCGATAAGGGCGATGGGCCCGTGCTTCATCTCGCCTGCGGGATAGCCCTCGGCGTGGATGTACGAGATCTCCTTGAGCTTGAGCGCACCTTCGAGGGCGACCGGGTAGTTGATGCCGCGCCCGAGGTAGAGAAAGTCCTTCGCCTTGCCGTACTTGCGAGCTATCCGTTCGATCTGGCGCTCGGCGCCGAGCACCGCCTGAATCTGGGTTGGGATGGCGAAGGCCGGCGCGAGCATCGTCTCGGCCTGGTCCGGGTCAAGGCGTCCCAGGCGCTGGGCGGTGTGGATCGCGAAGAGATGGAAGGCCTCGATCTGGGTAATGAAGCACTTGGTGGTGGTAACGCTGATTTCCGGACCGCATCGGGTGTAGAGCTGGGCGTGGGCCTTGCGCGCGATCGACGAATCGACCGTATTGGTTAGCGCGATCATCCGGGATCCGCGCCGGCGCCCCTCCTCCATAGCCGCCAGCGTGTCGGCCGTCTCGCCCGACTGGGAAACGGCGATCATCAGCGTGCGCTCGTCGATTGGCGGCCGGCGATAGCGGAACTCGGCCGAGTAGTCCACCTCGACCGGTATCTGGCACAGCTCCTCGATGAGGAATTTGCCGATGAGCGAAGAGATCCACGACGCTCCGGCGCTCACGACCACGACCCGGTTCACGGCCTCGGGGCCGCCCGACCCAAACAACTCGCACTCGAAGCTCACCTCGCGCGAGCCAGGAGCGGCACGGCCGCTCAAGGTGTCGATCCAGGCGCGCGGCTGTTCGCTTATCTCCTTGCGCAAGTAATGCTGGAAGCCGCCCTTGGTGGCCGCGACGGAGTCCCATTCTATCCGGCGCGCGGGACGCTCGACCGCTACCCCGTCGAAGGTCATGACGCGCACCGCCGAGGCGGTCACCTCGGCCAGCTCCCCGTCTTCGAGCACGAAGGTGCGCCGGGTGTGCTCCAGGAGCGCCGGAATGTCCGAAGCAACGAAGTTCTCACCCTCGCCCAGGCCGAGCACCAGCGGCGTCGCGGTCTTGGCGGCCACCAGCCGGTCCGGTTCGGTTTCCGAAAGCACGACGATGGAAAACGAGCCATGCAGGCGTTTCACGGTGGCGCGTACGGCCTCGACCAGAGAGGCTCCCGCCTTTACCTGTTCCTCAACGAGGTGCGATATGACCTCGGTGTCGGTTTCCGAAGCGAGCTTGTGATTGCGGCTGAGCAGCTCCGCGCGCAACTCGACATAGTTCTCGACGATCCCGTTATGAATGACCGCGACCGGGCCGGCCTTGTGGGGATGGGCGTTCTCCTCGCAGGGACGCCCGTGGGTCGCCCAGCGGGTGTGGCCGATACCGATCCTGCCGCTGAGGGGCGCGCGTTCGAGCAGCGCCGCCAGGTTGTCGAGCTTGCCAACGGCGCGGCGAATTTCCAGGCCGTGGCCGTCACCGACAGTGGCAAGGCCGGCAGAGTCGTAGCCGCGGTATTCGAGGCGCCGTAGTCCCTGCAGCAGAATCGGGCACGCCTCGCGCGGCCCGGCGTAACCGACAATCCCGCACATCGCCCCTGCCCCCGCTATTCCTGCCCGCCTTGGGTTTGCGAGCTGGCCGCCCGGGCGCTGCCTCCGGCGCCGCATCCGCGATGGCGCTTATGCCATCCGCGCGTCCATCCGAGTTTCTCGCGCTGCGGATGGTGCGACAGGGTCAATGCGCCCTCGGGAACGTCGTGCACAACGGTCGTCCCCGAGGCAACGTAGACGTCGTCGGCAATCGTCACGGGTGCCACCAACTGGCTGTCGCATCCAACCATGCATCGGTCACCGATCCGGGTAAGATGCTTGTCGTAGCCGTCGTAGTTCACCGTGATAACGCCGCATCCGACGTTCGTATCGCAGCCAATAACAGCGTCGCCGAGGTAGGAGAGATGGCTTGCCTTGGTGCCGCGCCCAAGGCGCGCCTTTTTCGTCTCGACGAAGTTGCCGATCCGGTTGTGCCCCTCCAGTTCGGTTCCGGCGCGCAGATGGGCGAACGGCCCGATCTCCGAGTCGGGACCGATGGTGCACTGCTCGGCACGCACGCCCAGTTTGAGGTGGCATCGGTCGCCGACCGTAACGTCGCGCAGGTACGCGGTCCCTTCGATCTGCACACTTTCACCGATACGGCAGCGCCCAAGAATTTGCACGTTCGGACCGATAAACGTGTCGCGGCCGACCTCGCTCTCCTCGCTCACGTAGACGCTTGCGGGGTCGAGCATGCTCACTCCGCTAGCCATCAGACGATGGTTGACCTGTTCTCGAATCTTCGCTTCCATCGAAGCCATCTCCGCGCGTGAATTGATGCCGGCAAACTCGTCCGCTCGCGGGGCGAGCCAAGCCTCGACTACGAGGCGTTCGGCGCGCGCGATCGCGACCAGATCGGTAAGGTAATATTCGCCCTGTGCGTTGTCGGGGCGAAGCTTATTCAGCGCCTGACGCAGAAAGTCCGCGCGCGCCAGGTAAATCCCGGTATTGACTTCATCGATCGAGAGCTCTTCGGGCGAGGCGTCGCGGGCTTCAACGATCCCGAGCACTTTTCCGCTGCCATCACGGATCACGCGCCCGTAGGCGCCAGGCTCATCGAGCCGTACAGTCACGAAAGACAGGCCGGAGCTGTTTGCGCGGTGAAAAGCGGTAAAGCCA
>JAJYVB010000259.1 GCA_021792265.1 Deltaproteobacteria bacterium
AGCTCCTGCCACTCAAGCGTCGGGCGACCGAAACGCTTGCGGCCTGAACGTCTCGTACCCGATCGCATAGCTTAACGGAGCTCTTGGGTCATATCCGCTCGAGATGCAACCGATTGCGATGTGTACATCTGCCACCTATTCTACACGTCAGGTGCAGACCGTGCGGACCAATATCGTGATTGACGACGCCTTGATGAAGGAGGCAATGCGCGCGTCCGGCGCCAAGACCAAGCGCGCGGCTGTCGAAGCCGCCCTGCGCGTAATGGTCGGGCTCAAGCGGCAGGAGCGCTTGATCCGCTCCGCGCGCGGCAAGCTGCGCTGGGAAGGCGACCTCGACGCGATGCGCCGTGACCGTTTAGAAACAAAGTGATCGTAGTGGACTCGTCGGTTTGGATCGACTATTTCAACGGCCGCTCCAGCGCGGAAACGGACGCGCTTGAGCGCCTGGCGCGAACCCGGCTCCTGATCGGCGATCTGATCATCGCGGAAGTGCTACAGGGGTTTTCTAGGGAGAACGACTTTCGCCGGGCGGAGCGGATTTTCGCAGCACTCGAATTCCGCCCCATGGTCGGGCGTGAGATCGCAATCGCCGCCGCGCACCATTACCGGACGCTGCGGGCGAAGGGCGTCACAGTTCGCAAGACGATCGATGCACTGATTGCGACTTTTTGCATCCGGCACGGCCATTCGCTGCTTCACTCCGACCGGGATTTTGACCCGTTCGAGCGCCATCTTGGTTTGCGCGTGATTCAGGCGTAAGCGGCGCCAATTTGGATTCGCGTTGCGCAGCTCCGGAAGGGGGGCGCGAAAAAGTGAAATCTTGACAGCCCGCCCTGACAAGCAGGCTAAGGATCAATCTCGGCCTTGTAATCGCGCAGCGCGCTCTCGCGGCTTACCTTGCCCTCGGCCACGTCGCGCGCGAGCGCTTCCCGATCGCGTTCCTGCGGGCGGCCGTAACCGCCTCCGCCGGCGGCGTCCATGACGACAACGTCGCCGGAGCGTAGTTGCGTAAGCCCGTACGGATTGCCCGGTTCGTCGTTGACCAGGAATCGCGCCGATGCGCCGGGGCGGCCGCCGAACAGACCCTCGGGTGGGAGGCGGAACCGGCCGGACTGAATGGCGAGGCTGATCGCGCCCTTAGGCGCGTAGGCATCCTTGGGCACTCGGAAGACTTCGCGGCGTCCGAGCGCGCCGCGTTGTTTGCCCGGTCCGCCTGAATCGGTCAGCAGCTCGCGCCGCTCGACGATGAGCGGTGAGTCGGTTTCCAGTATTTCGACCGGCGTGTTGGCGCCGTTGGCGGGAAAAATGAAGCATCCTTCGCCGTCGCGGACGGTGCTGGCACCGAGCCCGCCGCCCCGGATCAGAACCGTGTGAAACGGCTGTCCCGTAGCGCGGCGCCCGTAAAACACCTGCATGGTTGCAGGGGTACCGCCGCTGCCTGCGATGACGCGCTCCGGCAGAGCCTGCGCCAGTGCGCGATAGAGAATTTCGGTCATGAAGTGGCCGATCTGCATCCGTGCGGCGACCGCGGCCGGAAAGCGGCAGTTGACCACGCTGCCTTCGGGAGCGATCAGCCGGATCGGGGCCGCGGCGCCGTCGTTGTTAGGAATATCCGGGTCGAACATGCTCTTCACCGCCATGTGCACATAGGCGTAAGTGAAGTTGTAGACCACGTTGCCGCCCCATTCGACCTGCGGCGAAGAGCCGCTCAGATCCACGGTGATGTCGCTGCCGTCGATGTGCACCGCGCAGCGGATGACGACGTCCGCCTTCTCCTGGACCTGTTCTATAACGCCTTCTGCGCGGTATAGGCCGGGCGCAACCTTGGCAATAGCCGCCCTCAGGCTGCGCTCGCTACGCTCGATGATCTCGTCGGCCAAATCGTCGAGGCCGTCCATCCGATACTGCTCGAGCATCCGCAGAATCTGTTCGGCACACACGTGGTTCGCAGCGACCTGCGAGCGAATATCGCCGTTTACCTGCTCCGGCGTTCGCACGTTTGCACGGACCAGATCGAGCACGCCCTGATTGAGCTTGCCGTTGTCGTAGAGCTTCACCAGTGGGATAAACAGCCCTTCCTCGAAGACGTCGCGGTTGTCCGAGGCGACGCGGCCGCCAATGTCGGAGTGGTGCAGAATGCACGCCGTGTGAGCTACCAGCCTGCCGCGGTAAAAGATCGGGCTCAGAACGCAAACGTCGTTCAAGTGCCCGGCCAGCGCCCAGGGGTCGTTCGTGATGAAGACGTCACCCGGATGGAAAGAGTCGGCCGGCAGGCGCTGCACGAGTTGCTTGACGCCGAGCGCCATCGCACCCGACTGCCCCGGCGTTGCGAGCGTGCCCTGCGCCAGCTCGCGCCCGCGGCGATCGGTGAACATGCAGGTGTAGTCGTGCGCATCGCGCAACAGGCTGGAAAACGCTGTGCGCGCCACAGCCGCGTCGGCCTCGTCAACGATCGAGATCAGCCGGCGCCACAGAATTTCGAGCATGACCGGGTCAAAGCGGCTGCTCATAGCTCTGCTCCTGCGAAAGGTCCATCCAGAGGAAGCCGTAGTCGTCCACCGTGACGCGAGCGTCCTCGCCAACCACCACCGTGGATTCTCGCTCTTCGATGATTGCCGGGCCGGCCAGGATCGCGCCTGGAGACAGCCGGTAGCGGTCGTACACCCGAAACGGAATGAAATCGCCGGACCGCGCTGAAAACGCGCGCCGCTCGCCCTTGAGCGCATGTTCGGCGCTGGCGCCAGGGGTGCGCGGCAGCTTGGGCAGTGAAAGTTGAGGAACCGGCAGACTGGCGCGCACCCTAAAGCTGACAAACTCGACCGGCGACTCGGGATAGGTGCGCCCGTACAAGCGGGTGTATTCGTCGTCGAAGCGTCGGCGCAGCTCCGCCGGATCCAGGGCAGCGAAGTTTCCTGCGGGCAGCACCAGGCTCGTCTCCGAGCCTTGGCCGATGAAACGGGCGTCCACGGAGCGGGAGAACTCGATTGCGCCGGTCGCACCCGCGCGTCGCAGCGTGCGCTCTCCCTCGGCCTCGAGCTCACGGAACAGCTCCTCGATCTGCACGAAATTGGCTGACAGCAGCGGCGCTTTATGGCTGCGCACCAGGTCGAAGGCGCGTGGTGCGGTGAAAAATCCCAGCGCAGAGCCGAGTCCTGCGTTCGGTGGGACAATCAGCCGGAGTGCCCCGAGCTTTCGCGCAAAGCCGTAAGCATGCACCGGCCCTGCACCGCCGAATGCCGCCACGGTGAGGACTCTGGGGTTGCCGCCGCGCTCGGCGATGTGCGTTTTGGCGGCGGCCGCCATGGTTTCGTTGACGAGGTCATGGATGCCCCATACGGCTTGCACAAAGGAAACGCCCAGGGGCTTCGCTACGCGCTCCTCGAGGCCGCGCCGGGCAGCCGCGACATCCAGCTTCATCGTCCCGCCGAGAAAATAATCCGGGTCAAGGTAGCCAAGCAGCAAATCCGCGTCGGTCACTGTTGGTTCGAAACCGCCGCGTCCGTAGCAGATTGGCCCGGGCTCGGCACCGGCGCTCTCGGGTCCCACCTGCAGGGTTCCCATGCGGCTGCGGCGCGCGATGCTTCCACCACCCGCGCCGATTTCCATCAGGTCCACTACCGGCACCTGGATTGTGAGGCCGCTGCCTTTCTGGAAGCGCTGCACGCGCCCGACCTCGAACGTTGGCACCACGCTGGCCACGCCGCCCTGGATCAGGCACGATTTGGCGGTTGTCCCGCCCATGTCGAAGCAGAACATCTCGGGCAGGTTGAACAGGCGGCCGAAGTACTGCGCGGCGATCACGGCCGCGGTCGGACCCGATTCGATGATACGCACCGGAAACTCGGCAGCAGTCTCGGCTGAGGTCACGCCGCCGCTCGAGAGCATGATGAACAGCCGGCCGCGGAATCCGAGCGTTCCCAGCCGTTCCCTGAGCCGGCGCAGATAACTCTCAGTCAGCGGCTTTACGTACGCGTTGGTAACGGTAGTGCTGGTGCGCTCATATTCGCGGATCTGGGGCAGCACTTCGTAAGAGATTGACACTGACGCTGCCGGACATTCCTCGGCTATAAGGCGCTTCAGCGCCAGCTCATGCACCGGATTCTCGAAGGAATTCAGCAGGCATACGGCGATCGATTCGACCTGCATGTCCGAGAGCGCGTGCACGGTACCGCGCGCCTGAGCCTCGTCGAGCGGGCTCAAGACGCTGCCGTCGGCGCGCAGCCGCTCGCTCACCTCAAGCCGGCGTTCCCGGGGCACCAGCGGTTCGGGAATCTGAGCGAACACGTCGTACGCCGCGTAACGGATCTCGCGTGCCAGCTCCAGGACGTCGCGAAAGCCCTGTGTGGTGATCAGCCCTGTGCGTGCGCCCTTGCGCTCGAGAATCGCGTTGATCACCAGCGTCGTACCGTGAATCACCTCCTCGAGACGGGTGACGCAGCCGGGCTGCCGCTTGGCCAAGGCGCCGATGCCCTCTGCAATCGCGTCCGAAGGATCGCTCGGGGTCGTGAGACACTTGTACGTCTCCACTTGACCGGTCGCGTCGTCGAGCATGACGAAATCAGTGAAGGTGCCGCCTACGTCTATGCCGATGCGCATGGTTGGGTCGCGATAGCCGCTTGCGTGGCGTGCC
>JAJYVB010000260.1 GCA_021792265.1 Deltaproteobacteria bacterium
TTCTGGTTGACCACGCCGACCCCGATACGGCGGTCTTCGGGCAACTGGCTCAGTACGTCGATTTCGCCCGCACGCGCGGTGCATGCCTCGAGGATCAGCGTTCCTCCTTTAACGCGGGAAAACAGCCCGACCAGCGGCCGGTAGTCGCCTGCAAGCGCCACGCGCTCGTCGGGACTCCAATTGCCGCGGCATACGTGAAGCGCTATCCGCTCAGTTGGCATCCCTTCGACCACCCGGTTTATCAGGCTTTCGGCGAACTCGAGCTCCTCGGCCGGGCTGCGCCTCGGCCCCAGCGCACCGCACATGAAAGTGCGCTGGGCGGACGGGCGGCCGAACACTACTTCCGATAGCACCGGTTCGTCGAACTGCACCATCGCGGCACCGGCCGCCAGCAGACAGTCCAGCTCCTCGCGCAGCACCCGTACGATATCTTCGGCGAGATCTTCGCGCGTAGCGTACGCTCGATCGGAGATGCACTCCATCCACATCGTGCGGGTCAGCAGATAAGGACCCGGAAGCGCGATCTTGACCGGCAGGTCGGAAAGGCCACGCACGAACTGAAGCTCGCTCAGCGCGAGCGGGCGGCTGCGTGCCAAACGTCCAAAAACGGCCGGATGGCGCACCCTTTCGGCTGGTACGTCGAGCGCACGCAGTTCCTCCTTGAAACGCTCGGGATCGTCAACGTAAGGCAGCAGGTCAGTGATCGGAATAAGCTGGCAGTTGTCGAGCAGGGCGCCGACGAAACTCGCATAATTGTCGCGGCGCTGCTCGCCGTCGGTCAGAACGTCAACCCCAGCCCGTAGCTGCGCTTCGACGCATAGGCGCACGGCGTCATCAGCGGTTTCCTGGAAGGCGTCTGCGGCAAGCCGGCGCTCGTGGTAATCATGCAATGCCTGTTGCATCCAGCGTGGCCGGGGCCAACTGCCAACGCCCATCACCGAGAGTGGCCGAATAGTCGGCGCGCTCAAGGCCCACGCTGACGCGGCTGCAACCGCTGCAACTTTCGGTTCGCCGGGCTCCCCATCGGTATGCGCAAAGGGTGTGGCTCTGCCATACGAAGAAAAATTTTGCGGCGCGGCTGAGGCGGCCGCCGACGGTTGAAAAGGCCCTTTGCAAACGAGGTAGCTGCCGGATCGTCCGTGGTGAAGCTCGGATACCAGCTCGTTGCCCGTCAGCCGGCACCAGGCGGGCAAATCCTCGCGGACCGACGATTCCGTTGAGCGGATTTCCAAAAGCTGGCCGCGAGCCAGCGGATCGATATGCCGGCGAATCAAGAGCAAAAGGCCGCTGCCGCAGTCCAGATCGCCGCCGTCGAAGCTGGCATCTGGTGCGTAAGGATGTCCGGCACCGCTCTCGGTTCGCTCGCCCATGGCGTCACCGCTGACGATCGCTCAGTAGGAAACGCAGGGAACGCCGCCCGATAGGTACTCGACGAGTTTTGCACCGCCGACGATTTTCGCGCCGTCAACCAGCTTTGCCTCGTCCAGACCGCGCCGCTTGAAGCAGGGCGAGCATACGTAGATAGTGCCGCCGGCAGCCACGAAATTGTCCATCAGTTCCTTAAGCGGCGCGAAGCCGGGTTCATGAACGTCGTCGGCGTAGCCCTTGACCGCCAGGCGCACGCCCTCGGTGCTGAGGAAAACCATCGTTTCCTGCTCCGAGCCGAGGGCAGCATTGGCGATGACGAAGGCCACCGTAGCCTTGTCGGCGTCGTCCTTGGCGCGCGTCAACGATACGCAAAACTTCCGCGCCATGATCGGGTCCTCCTTGCGTTGAATAAAATAAGTGGGGTGCTCAGCTCGCCTCAGTTGATGGCCGGTCAAGCGGCACCAGGCAGGCAGGTCCTCGATCGCGCCGGTATCGCAGGCAACCAAGCGCAGCACCTGTCCCGGCTGCAACGTCTCCATGCGGCGGCGTAACTCCAGGATTAGTTGGCCACAAGGCCTGTTGCCGGCGTCCCATTGCGCGTCGAAGTCAATCGTATTGACCCGGTCCATCGTGAGCGAGACTACCGCAGCGTAACGAGGCCCTTACGCAGCCGTCAACCGCAGGATCTTCGGCGCGGCAGCCTGCGCTCGGAATTACCTCAAGAGTCTACGGTCATTTATGGGACCGCCTCTAGCTCCGGGGGCTAGAGTGATTCGCTTTCCCGCCCGGTTTGGGCATGTGAAACTTCGTGACCAGGGGGCTTTTGCCATAGGGGCGCTGATATACGACGAAATAGCGATCGTCGTACACGCCGAAATGATGAACTTGATAGAAGCCGATTGCCGCCATCCACGAGTCCACGTCCGATAGCTTCAGCCACATCCAATTGTCCGGGTTGTCCTGAGGGTTCCTGTCGATTATCACGATCCGGCCGTCGGGCTTCAGGTACTTCGCGACGTTGTCGAGGTAGGCTTCGCGATGTTCGATCATGTGCAGCGAACGGTGGAAAAAGGCGACGTCTATGTTCTTCACCGGCAGTTTGGGATCGTCGGGTTCGCCTAGCACAGTGCGGAGATTCGTCACGCCGTTTTTGCGGGCCCGGTTGGCCACGTAATCGAGCATCTTACGGTCGATATCGACCGCGTAGAGCGTTCCGCTCGGAGCGATCGCCTTCGCCATCGGAATAGAGAATGAGCCGCTGCCGGAGCCAATGTCCGCTACGACATCTCCGGGCTTGAGGCGCAGCTTGGCGATGACAACGTTGACCTTCAGGTCGCGGCCCGGCTGGTTCATTTTGGCGATATACTTGTTCGCCGGTAACTGCATCAGTTGTGCGAAGGCCTTGGCCTGCCACATCCCCAGAATCAACGTGACAATCAATGATGAAGTTATGAGCTTGCCTTGTCTGAGCACCGCCAATCCTCCTGAGCCGGGATTTCCGTTTGATTCCCACATTTCGAGCGGTTAATCGCACAAAACAGCCCCCCTCCGCAAGGATTGTCGACCCAGATAGCCCGTAACCGGCTTCCCTGAGCGGATTGCTGCGGTGGGTGCGCGCGTAGGCCGGACGCGCCGAGGTCCATCTACAGCCGGACGAATCGGCGGCTTTTGTGTTCGGAGTGGGGCAGCGTTCCCGGCGCCACCACCTCGACCTCGGGGCGCAGCCCGAGGTTCTCGTGCAGTTTGACGAGGATCCGATGCTGCAGATCGTCGTCATGCGGCCGGTGGGCGACGGGTTCCACGACCAGCCTCAGCTCCTGGAGTTCGTTGCGGCGGTAGGTTTCGATGCGGTACTCGTTCACCTCGGGAAATTGCCGCATCAGGTTTTCGATGGCGCTCGGAAAAACGTTGACCCCGCGTACAACGAACATATCGTCAACGCGCCCGATCACGCCTCCTTCGAGCAACACGAAAGGCCTGCCGCACGGGCAGGGAGTGTGAACCGCCTGGACGCAGTCGCCGGTGCGATAACGGATAACCGGGCTGCAGGTTCTGCCAAGGTTGGTTATGACCAATTCACCCTGTTCGCCGTCGGCTACGTCCGCTCCGGTCTCAGGGTCGATGACCTCGGCAAGAAACTCTTCCTCGTTGACATGGACGCCGCCGGGCTGCGGCTCGCATTCGAATCCCCAGGCGCCGACTTCGGTTGCGCCAGCGTGGTCGTAGCAGCGCGCGCCCCAGGCATCTTCAATCTTTTTTTTCGTTGCCGGAATGCTTGCACCCGGCTCGCCTGCGTTGATCACGACCCTGACTTCGGCCTCTTTGGTGAGGTCGATCCCCGAGTTCGCCGCCTCCGCCGCCATTCGTAACGCGTAGGTGGGAGTGCAGACCACGACCGTCGCGCGGTAGTCAACGATCGCCTTGAGCCTCTGGTGAGTAGCCTGCCCGCCGCCTGCAATAGCCAGTGCGCCAATCCGGTGCGCGGAATCCCAGGCGGACCAGAAACCGATGAACGGGCCGAAAGAAAAAGGAAAGTAGATTCGGTCGCCGGGGCGCACGCCAGTGCCTTCGAATACCGTCTTCCAGCACTTCGTCCACCAGTCCCAGGACTCTGCCGTGTCCAGCCAATAGAGCGGGTTTCCGCTCGTGCCTGAGGTCTGATGGATTCGCAGGTAGCGCTCGACAGGGAACGTCAGGATGGCGCCGAAGGGCGGGTTCTCGGCCTGGTCCCGCACCAGTTCGGTTTTGAGCGTAAAAGGGAGGCGTTTAAAAGCCGCCATCGAGTCGATCGCACGCGCGTCGGACAAACCGCGATATTTGTTGCGATAGAAGCGATTGCCCTCTAATACCACGGCGAGCATCTCGCGCACTCGCGCTAGCTGGCCCTGTTCGATAGTTTGCCGTTGCGACATTGCGTCCATTTTTTCTTCGAGGTCCAGGCCGGGGATGGTCCGATCGCCGCGTTTTTCATCCACAAAAGCCGGCACCCTGCGATCGTGGGCTTGGATCCGCGTGCTAAGGGTAGCCCGGATGGAGGCGTCGATCCATCCCTCGCACCCTGCGCAGCGAGTACGATTCCGGGGCTGTCGCGGGCACATTCAAGCTGTGAAGGATCGCGCAGGCCGAGAAAGTTATACCGGCTGCCACGCGGGGATGTTTGATCTCGTTCAGAAACATTGGTGACACCCTGATAAGGGTGTTGGGATGCGAATTGGGAGCTTGGTTGGGCGCGGGTGGGTGCGTGCCGGGCGGAGTGAT
>JAJYVB010000261.1 GCA_021792265.1 Deltaproteobacteria bacterium
CAGTGTCGAGCGCGACCCCAACCACGATGAGCAGGGCAGTACCGCCGAAATAGAAGGGCACGTTAAAGCGCTGAATCAGGATAGTCGGCAGGACGCATACCGCGCTGACGTAAACTGCCCCGCCCAGCGTGATGCGTGACAGTACGCGATCTATGTACTCCGCGGTAAACCGTCCAGGCCGGATTCCTGGAATGAAGCCTCCGTACTTCCTCAGGTTGTCCGCCACGTCGACGGGGTTAAAAGTGACAGCCGTGTAGAAGTAACAGAAAAAGACTATCAGCGCGACGTAGATGACATCGTAAGCCAGGGTCCCCGGAATCAGGAACGAAGCGTAGCCCTTGAGCGAGGGGATGAAGGTTGCCACCGTCGCGGGAAAAACCAGGATCGACGACGCGAAAATCGGCGGAATGACGCCGGAAGTGTTGATTTTTAACGGCAGATGGGAACTTTGGCCGCCATACACGCGCCTGCCCACCACCCGGCGCGCATATTGAACCGGGAGCCGGCGCTGTCCGGTCTCAACGTAAACGATCCCGCCGGTCACCCCAATCGCGAGCGCGACTATCAGCAACAACACGAAAATGCTCAGCTCGCCTTCCCGAACGAACTGGGCCGTGGTCCCGATCGCGCTCGGCAGCCGTGCCACGATTCCAGCCATGATGATTAGAGAAATGCCGTTGCCGATTCCACGTTCGGTTATCTGTTCGCCAATCCACATCACGAACAAAGTACCGGCAGTGACGGTCAGAATGGTCATCAGGCGAAAGCCCCATCCCGGCGAGTAAACGACCGACCCGCCGCCCGGAGCCTGGATATGCTCGAGCGAGTAGGCGATCATTCCGCCCTGCACGATCGACAGCAGCACCGTGCCGTAGCGCGTGTACTGGGTTATCTTGCGCCGTCCCGCCTCACCCTCCTTGTAAAGCTCATCCAGGTAGGGCGACGCCACCTTAAGCAGGTCGAGAATGATGGCGACGGAAATGTACGGCATAATGCCCAGGGCGAACACGGAAAAGCGTGAAAGCGCCCCGCCGGAAAACAGGTTCACCCATCCGAACAGCGTATTGCTGGCCGCGTCGAAGAACGAAGCCAGCGCCTGTCCGTCGATTCCCGGCGTCGGTACCGCGACGCCGAACCGGTAGACGGCGAGCATCAGGGCCGTGAAGACGACCCGGCGGCGCAGTTCCGGAATGTGAGAAGCGTTGGAGAAACCCTCGAGCATCGAAACCCGATCGCTGCTAAACGACCTCGGCGCTTCCACCCGCCGCACCGATTTTCTCCCGCGCGGACGCCGAAAACGCGTGAGCCCGCACGGTGAGCGGCGCCAACAACTCGCCGCCGCCGAGGATCTTCACCTTTAGTCCCTTCGGTACCAGCTTGGATTCTACCATCCGCGGCGGGTCAACCGTCTCGCCCGCACCAAAGCCTGTCAGGCGCCCCAGGTTTACGATGGCGTACTCTTCGCGCCGAGCCGCGTTCTTCTGCAAACGCCGGAAGCCACGCTTAGGCAAGCGGCGTTGAAGCGGCATCTGGCCGCCTTCGTAACCTACTGGCGTACTGCCGCCCGAGCGCGATAGCCGCCCCTTATGGCCGCGGCCGGCCGTCTTGCCCTGTCCCGAACCTATTCCTCGTCCGATACGCCGGCGCCGGCGTGTCGATCCGGGCTGCGGCCTTAATGTGCTTAAATCCATCGCCAGCGCCCTACTCCTTGACCTCGACCAGGTGAGCAACGCGCCGGATCATGCCCGCCACCGCCGTGCTGCGCACCAGCTCCCGTTCGCTTCCGACGCGCCGCAGGCCAAGCCCCGCTACCGTAGCTCGCACCCTTTGGTTGCTGCCGATAACGCTGCGCACCAAACGTACCCTGACCTTCTGGCACTCTTCCATCAGCGCAACACCTCTCAGGCCGCAACCGGCTGATCGCCGTCTGGCTTCCGAAGTTTCTTTACCTCGTCCAGATCCGACAGTTGCAACATGCCTTGAACGGTCGCGTTAACGAGGTTGTGCGGGTTGGAAGAGCCCAGGCGCTTGGTCAAAATGTTGCGGATGCCTGCCAACTCGACCAACGCCCGGACACCGCCCGCGGCGATAACGCCGGTACCCTCGGCTGCCGGCCGCAGAATGACCTTGCCGGCACCGAAATGGCCGACAACCGCGTGCGGAATAGTGCCGTTGCGCATCGGAACCCGAACCAGCGAGCGTTTAGCCCGCTCCACGCCTTTGCGGATCGCTTCCGGGACCTCGTTGGCCTTGCCCAAGCCGAAGCCAACCAGCCCGTTCTGGTTGCCGACCACCACCAGGGCGCTGAAACTGAAGCGCCGTCCGCCCTTGACCACTTTGGCCACGCGGTTGATGTGGACGACCTTTTCCTTGAACTCGATCCCCTGCGGGTCTATTCGTTTCGCCATCGCAATTCCAAGCTCTCGGCAGCCCTTACGCCGCTGCGCCGGGATTTAGAACTTGAGCCCACCTTCACGCGCCGCTTCGGCCACTGCCTTGACCCGGCCGTGGTAGAGAAAGCCGTTGCGGTCGAAAACCACTTGTACAATGCCGTTGCCAAGGCAGCGCTCAGCTATCGCCTTGCCCACCTCTCGTGCCGCCTCGACACTACACCGGCTCTTAACGTTTTCAGCCACACCGGCAGCAAGCGTCGAAGCCGCCGCCAGCGTTCTTCCTGACTCGTCGGAAATCACTTGCGCATAGATGTGGTGCAGCGACCGGTAAACACTCAGCCGAGGCTTCATGTCCGTACCCACCACCCGGCGCCGCGCTCGACGCCGGCGCATTGCACGCCTTTCCGACCGTTCCAATGCCATAGCGCCTCGTCCAACCTGCTAGCTTGCGGCCCCACCCGCTGCGGCCTTGCCTGCCTTGCGGCGGATGACCTCGCCGCCGTATTTGACTCCCTTGCCTTTGTAAGGCTCAGGCGGTCTAAGCGCCCGCAACTGGGCTGCCACGGTTCCCAAAACCTGGGGATCGGGTCCCTCCAACGTGATTGTTACCTGCCGGTCGACTTTTGCCGTCACTCCGGGCGGAAGCTGATAGACGATCGGATGCGAGTAGCCCAGGGTTAGGTTTATTGCCTGACCCTTGGCTTCGGCACGGTAGCCCACGCCGTTTATCTCTAGCAGCCGGGTGAAGCCTTTGCTCACGCCCTGAACCATGTTGGCGATGAGCTTGCGGCTAAGGCCATGGAGCGCTCGCGCCTCGCGCGAATCCCCGGCACGCGAAACGATGATCCGCGAATCCTCGATCTTTGCCTGGATCGCTGGCGCGAGCCTCAGTTCGAGCCGGCCTTTGGGTCCCTCGACGGCAACCGTCGGACCCGAGACCGTAGCCTTGACGCCCTTTTCGAGGGTGATTGGCAGCTTCCCTATTCGTGACATCGGATACGCCCGCTACCAGACCCTTAGCAGCACCTCGCCGCCGATCCGGCGACGGCGAGCCTCGTGGTCGGTCATAATACCCGCCGAGGTGGAGAGCACATGGATGCCGAAGCCGTGCGCCACCCGCGGCATACGATCGGCGGTTGCATAACGCCGCACACTTGGGCGGCTGACCCGGGCCAGTCCCCGGATAATCGGCGCGCGGTTCTCCCCGTATCGAATCCCAAGGACCAGCTTGCGCGCCGGACCCTCGCCCCGGGCCTCGACGCTCGCCAAGAAACCTTCCCGCTTCAGCACCTGGCAGATCGCCTCGCGAAGCCGAGAGTAGTTGATCTCGGTCTCACTGTAGCGCGCCATGACGGCGTTTCGAATCCGAGTGAGCAGCTCTGCAACTGGATCGGTCTGCGACATCGGCCAGCCCTTCCCTACCAACTTGCCTTGACGACGCCCGTGAGCGCACCCTGCAGGGCAAGCTTCCTCAGGCACAGCCGGCACATCCGGAATCGCCGGTAAAACCCGCGCGACCGCCCGCACAACGGGCAGCGGTTATGCTGCCTGACCTTAAATTTCGGCGTCCGTTGCGCCTTAACCTTGAGACAGGTTCTCGCCATATCGCCCTACGTCCGGCCGGCGTTTGCGGCCGTCTCGCCCATATCGCGCGCGCCACCGGCGCCTCTAAACGGCATCCCCAGCGCCCGCAGCAGGAGGTGCCCTTCGAAGTCGCTGCGCGCCGTTGTTATGATCGATACGGTCATACCCTTGACACTCTCGATCCGGTCCAGATTCAGTTCCGGAAAAATCGTGTGCTCGCGAATTCCCAGCGAGTAGTTTCCGCGCCCGTCAAAGCCCTTGTCGCTCACACCGCGGAAGTCGCGCACGCGCGGCAGAGCGATATTGACCAGGCGGTCAAAGAATTCGTACATCCGCTCGCGCCTGAGCGTCACCATCGCGCCTATCGGCATCCCCCGGCGCAGCTTGAAGTTCGAAATTGCCTTGCGCGCCCGCGTTATCACCGCTTTTTGGCCGGTGAGCTGGCCGATCTCCTCGATAGCGCCGTCGAGAACCTTGACATTCTCGCGCGCGTCCTTGAGCCCCATGTTCACGACAATTTTCAAGAGGCGCGGCACTCGGAAGCGGTTTTCAATCTTGAGTTCGCGCATCAGCACCGGAGCGATTTCCTTTTCCAACCGCGCGCGAAGCCTGGCAGGCACCTTGGGCTCGTCTGCCT
>JAJYVB010000018.1 GCA_021792265.1 Deltaproteobacteria bacterium
ACCTGGCCAGTGCGACCGGCCAGGAGGCTCGTCGAGCCCTGCCCGTCTATCAGTACCACAACACGATCGAGGCGACGTACGGCGTGCTGCCTTACCTGGAAGTGGGGCAGTACCTGTGCACCGGGCGCCTGAACAGCGACACCTACGAATACGCGGGAGCGCGCAGCAAGGTCCATTTCGGCATCCCTGCGACCGAGAGCTGGCCGGTCGCCTTCGGTGCCAACCTGGAATTCGACTATATGCGCCGTGCGGCCGTCAGCGACCCGCTTGCGCTCGAAGTGATGCCTATCGCTGAGACACGTTTGGGGCGCTTCACCATTATCGGTAACTTCACGTTCGAAAAGCAGTTTTCGGGGCCTGGAACTCACCAGGGGATTGGCTTCGAGCCGGTGGGAGCCTTGGACTACCGGTTGCTGGAATGGCTCGAACCGAGCGTCGAGTACTTCGGCGATATAGGAGCGATTGCTACCCCCCTTGGTCTTACAGGGCAGCAACAGTTCATTGTCCCGGCGGTAAACCTCTACCTGCTCCCACAGCTCGAGTTTAATGTTGGCGTGGGCTTCGGCTTGACGCGCTCTTCCAACGGAACCTTCATCGCTTCGACGATCGGGTGGCAATTCTGACTGCAGGCAAGGTTACCGGCTTTATCACGGATTTCCTGCCTCCATTTGGGGGCCACGTTGCGCGGCTAGCCGTATGTGAACTATCGTCGAGGAGAGCGGCTGGTCGGCGCTATGTCGTCGCGATCGTTAGGCATCGTACGTAGCGAGCAAAGGCTCGAGCTCCTGCTTGCGGATCTTGCGGCAGTGAGAAGACGCCTCAACTCGCTCACTTGGCAGCGAGCCGTCTTTGTCGCCGCAGCGACGGCAGTGGGCGCCCTCGCGCTGGTCATAGTTTCGGCTGTTTTTCTCGGTCCGCTCGCATTCCTGGGGGCGGTCGTTGCCTTGAGCGCGATCGTTCTGGGCGCCGGGGTCCTCTGCTTGCGCTTGCTGCTGCGCCGGCACCTGACGCAGGCGGGCGCGGCGCGGGTCGCCGATGAGCGGGCAGTGCTGAAAGGGCGCCTGCAAACGTTGGTTGAAATAGCGGGCCGGGACAGCCGGCCGGTGCTTTTTCCGTACCTGGTCGAGGATACTCTTGGCCTGCGCGCAAGTTTGAGCCCGCGCAGGATCGAGCCCCGGCGTTTTTCACGCTCAGCCCTGGCTCTGATTCCGGCGGGCGCGCTTCTGGCCCTCGCTCTTGCTTTGAGAAGCGCGATAACCCCGCTGCTTGGACCAGGGACCGGAAGACCGACAGCGGCCAGGGAAGGGCTGACGGTGAGACCCGCTCAGCCACAGTTCCTCCCGTACTCTTCGCCGAGGCGAGGCGGGAGGCTTTCCGACCCGTCGGCGGCCAGGGGCGGCTCCGGTACCTCGGGGTCAGCCGGAACGGCTGGGTCGTCAAAGCAGACAAGTGGCCTTCTCTCGCGTTTGATGGCTAAGGCGCAAAACGCCGGGCAGCGTCTCCAGGACCTGCTGACCGGGCGCACGCACGCATCCGCCAGCGCCCCGGATCAACTGGCCAGAAATGCTCCGGCGGGCCCCAACGAGAACGACCAGGACAAACCCGAAAAGAGCAACGCGCCGGGTGCCGCTACAGCGTCGGGCCTTCCGCCGCCGAAGTCGCCGCCGGCCGCCTCCGCCCGCCAGCCCGACGACAAGTTCGCAGCGAACGACACAAACCAGGAGAACGGAACCCGTGCTTCGCACGGTTCTGGCACTGACCCCCACGGGCTTTTTGGCGCCGGCGAGAACGCCTCACCCGCCGATCGGAGTTTTCAGATTGCGATCAACGCGCGGTCGGGCGAACAGGCAACGACCCAGGGAGGGCCGCCCCATGCACGGCATATCGATATCCCCCTTGCGCCGGGCCAGCGCAGCGACGAGCCTGTGACGCGCGAGGCGGTCCCGGCGGGCGACCGCTCCATCATAAAGCGGATCTTCGAACGGTGAGCACCCAGAATCTTCCTGATGCGGTTATGGTCGGTGACTTCCCCCGCCTCTTTCGCCGGCTTCAGGCCGAAGTACATAAGGCGATTATCGGCCAGGAAACGTCGGTCGAAAATCTGCTTATAGCGCTCTTCGCCGGCGGCCACGTGCTGATCGAGGGTGTCCCAGGGACAGGCAAGACCACACTGGTCAAAGCGCTTGGACTTGCGCTCAACCTGAGCTTCAACCGGATTCAGGCCACGGTAGACCTGATGCCGGCCGATATCACGGGCACGCGGGTTCTGCTAAGCGACTCCGAGGGGCGGCGGGAGTTCAGCTTTCAGCCCGGACCGATCTTCTGCCACATTTTGCTCGTTGACGAGATCAACCGTGCTACTCCGAAGACCCAATCCGCGCTGCTGGAGGCAATGGCTGAGCTGCAGGTCACGGCAGGCGGCCGCACCTTCTCGCTGACGCCGCCCTATTTCGTGATGGCGACGCTCAATCCGATCGAAATGGAGGGCACATACGCCCTGCCCGAAGCGCAGGTCGACCGCTTCATGTTTCGTGTCCGACTCGGTTTCCCTGACGAAGTGGGACTGGCCCGGATCGTCTCTGCGACGACCGGCGCCGACGAAGCTGTCATCGAGCCGGTTTTCGCGGCTGAAGAGGCGGCGGGACGAGTCGAGCAGATGAAGCGGCTGGTCCGCCAGGTGATGGTGGTGCCAGAGGCCGAGCGCTACGCCGCGCGGATTGTACTGGCGACGCAGCCAGCGCCTGTGCGGGGCGTCTCGGACGGCCCCGGAACGCGGACGGCAGCGCAAAACGATATGGTCAGCCGGTACGTGAGTTTCGGGTCGAGCCCTCGCGGGGCCCAGGCTCTTATTCTCGGCGCCAAGGTGTGCGCACTGCTTGACGGCCGCGTGAACGTGGCTTTCGAGGACATAGAACGGATTGCCCCCATCGTGCTGAGTCACCGCATCATGCTGAACTACGCCGCCCACTCCGACGGCGTTGACGCTTCAGCCGTGCTCCAACAGGTGCTCGCCTCGGTGCGTTCGGCGCGCCCGTAGGAGGACCGATAGCGAGCAACCGCCCGTGCGGCAGCGAACGTAAGACTATGCCGCAGCGCGAGGCCGCAGGCGAAAGATGATTGAAGCGCGCGCCTTCGATCCCCAGGTTTTGGCATGGCTTGAGCGCCTGGCGCTCGGCATTCAGCGTTCGCGCAGCATTCGCGTCGGTGAACGCAGTGTCGGCCGGATTCAAGGCGTCGGCATCGAACCGGAAAATTTCCGCAATTACGCTCCCGGCGACGACCTGCGTTTCCTCGACTGGAACGTGTTCGCCCGGCTCGACGATCTCGTGACCCGCACCTACCGGGCAACGCGCCAGATCGAGATTACCGTGCTGGTCGATAGCAGCGCCTCGATGGGGGCGCCGTACGAGGACGACAAACTCGGTCTTGCCTTACTGTTGGCGGCAGCCCTGGCGTACATCGCCATATGCGATAACAACAGCGCGCGCCTTGTCTGCTTCAGCCGGACGCGCGGCGGCCTGCATGTACAGGCAAGCCCCTTTTGCCGCCGGCTCGAGACTTATCCTGACTTGCGGCCCTTCGTAACTGCCGTCCGTAGCCGAGGCGACACCGCGCTTGACGAAGGCGTGGCAGCCTTTCTATCCGAACGGCGTCCGGCAGGTCTCGCCATTCTGATTTCGGACTTCCTGGTGGATGCGGCAGAATACGAAAGCGCGCTTGCCCGGCTGTTAACGGCCGGCTTCGAAACCAAAGCGATCCACGTGATGGGCGAGCGGGAAAGCACGGGCTCATTCGAGGCAGGCCTCTGCATGCTGCGCGATGCGGAAAGCGGCGAGCGGCGCGAGCTGGTGATGGCTGGCGAAGCCATCGAGCTTTACCGCGCCAAGGTCGCTGAGCTTGCCCAGCGGCTCGCGGGTTTTTGCACTCGCCATGCAATCGCGTACGCGCAGGCCTTCGGAGTTGCAAGCTTCGAGCGGGTGATGACGCGGGAACTGCCGCGCCTGGGGGTCATCCGCTAGCGATGGGGTTCGGCAGCCCGCAGAACTTACTATATCTGGCGGCTTTGCCCGTACTCGTCTTGATTTATCTACGGGCGCGCTCGCGCCGCAACTTGGAGGTCTCGAGTCTTCGTCTGTTCGAGGAAGTCCTGCGAGTCACACCGCGCGGGCGCCGTTTTCAAACCGACCGCCTCTTCTGGCTTGAAGCAGCAACCTTGAGTGCGCTCGTATTGGCGCTCTCCGGTGCCTATCTCAAGCATCGCACAGCCTCCGCCGGCCCGGCACGCCTCGACACGCTGGTTTTCGATCTGGGCGCATCGATGGGGGCGCAGGAGGGCGGGCAGAGCCGGCTCGATCGTGCCAAGCAGGAGGCATTTCAGATCCTGGCACGCGCAGCGCCCGACGATCGTTTCAGCGTTATCGCCTATGCTTTGGAGGCCGAGTTGCGCCACGCCGAAAGCGCCGACCGCGCTTCCATCAAAGCCAGTGTCGCGGCGCTAGCCCCTGTTGCAGTGGCCCCGCGGCCTGCGGCCCTGCGGGCCGCATTGATGCGAGCGGGCGGGCCGTCGCGAATCGATCTTTTTACCGACCGGGCCGTGCCGGAAACCCTGATGCGCGATCCCGTGCTTTCCCCGAGGCTTCATGTTCATCTCGTGGGCGCCCGGGCCGAGAATTTTGCGATCGCCGCGCTGGACCCCGGCATGGTGAACACGACGCCTGGAATGCTTACCGTGCGAAATTTTTCAGACAGCCTGCACACCATAGGTTTGGAGATAAGCGTTCCTAACGAGCGAATCAAAACTTCGGCAACGATCCCGCCGCGCTCGCAAGCTTTCATCCGCTTCGGGCCGCTCAAGCACGGCGGTCTTGTCCACGCTCGGATCGCAACACCCGACGCGCTGGCTGCTGACAACGATCGCTACGCCTACACTGAAGGCTCCCAAGGCCGCCACGCTCTCGTAGTCTCACCAAGCGCCGAGGTCCGCGCCGACCTGTCGCGGATTCTGATCGCCGTTGACCCCCAGCTTTCGGTTATCGCCGTCGAGCCAGAGCAACTTCGCGCCGGCCATGAACCGTACGACCTTGGCGCCGGCCAGCGGCTGGCGCTTGTTGTGATGCATGACTGCTACGTAAGGGGAATCCGGGCCGGGGCGCGCCTTATAATCTTCCCGTCGCGAGAGGTGATGGTCCACTTGCCGGTCCGCGTCGGGAGAATCGTCGAGCATGCGCAGTTGCGTGTCGCCGGCTTCGGCGGCGAGGATCGCCTGCTCGTCCTGGGCCGCGCCCGGATGATTGAGCCGGGACCGGGCGTCGAAACGCTTGCTTCGGGGGCTGCGGGCTCTGGTATGGGAACACCTGCGGGAGCGGCGAGCAGCGCCGTCCCGATGGTTGTGCTCGGCAACGGCGAGGCTGGACGGTTTGCGGTTGTGGCCTTTGACGTGCGCAACCATCTGCTGCTCGATCCCGACCGCGCTGGTGCCCTGATCGCTACGGTCAACCTGATGAAACGGTTGCTCGCGCCGCTGTCCCTGCGAATCGTCTCCACCGGCTCCTGGGTCCGTTTGCCCAGTGCCGCCGCCGTGCGCCTGCTTCGGCCTGACGGCACGGCGACAACACTCCGTCCCGACGGCCAGAGGATGGTACATTTTCAAGCCCTGCTGGCTGGCCGCTATCGAGTGGAAAAGCCAGGCGAGCAGGTGGAAGTCATGGCAAACTACTACGATGCCGCCGAATCCGATTTGGCGGCGTATCCACGAGCTAGCGCGCTGGCGCCGGCCGGTGACACGCAATCGCCAGCGTTTTCCGTCCCGACTGGCGCCACCTCGACGCAGCCGCTGGGTGGGTTGCTGATGGCCTTCGCCCTGGCACTGTTCGTCATCGAGACCGGGATACTGATTGCGCGGGCTCCTGGCCGCGGCAAACCGCACGATGTTTGAACACCCGCTGGCACTGTGGCTGATCGCTGCCGCCCCGTTAGTGGCGCTGCCAGCGGTGGTTTCTATCAAGCGCACAGGCTTGGGCACTCTTTGGACAGCACTCAGGCTTGGGGTTTTCGGCCTGCTGGTCACCTTGCTAGCAGGGCCGAGGTTCAAAACCATGGTGCCGACGCATCGCGTGGCGCTGGTGGTCGCGGTTGACCGATCACGATCGATCGCGCCCGACCAGTGGGAGTGGATGAAAGGCAAGGTTGCGAATCTGGCCGCTGCGGCGCGCGCCGGCGACCGGATGGCTGTGCTGGCTTTTGGGCGTAACGCGGTACTAGCGTCACCGATGCGCGCAGCCTCGAAGCTTCGGCTGGCAAGCGTCTCGGTAGATTCGAACGCTACCGACATCGCGGCCGCCTTGAGTACGTCGCTTAGCCTCTATCCCGCCGGCTACGAGCGCCGATTGCTTCTGCTTAGCGACGGCAATGAGACGGTGGGACACGCTTTGCAGGAGGCTCCCGCCCTGGTCGAGGCCAGCGTGCGGCTTTTCGCGGCAGCGCCGCCGCCCTCGGCTAAGCGCCGTGTTGCCTTGGTGAGCCTCGCCGCGCCGTCAAGCGTTCGGGCATACCAGCGCTTTCGTTTTCGGGTCGCCGTTGAGAGCGAGGTGGCGGCTCCCGCAGAGGCGCGGCTTTCGCTGGCAAGCGACGGGCACACAATCGGCGGCCAAACCCTCGTCCTTGGCCCCGGCATGAACCATCTCGAAATTCCGTACCGTTTCAGCCATCCGGGTGCTCGCGTTGTAGTGGCCACGCTCGATGTACCAGCGGGAGTCGACGCGCTGAACACGCGGGCCGACGCCGGAATATCGGTTCTGAAACCGCCGCTTGTGCTGATCGTCTCCGACGGCGCACCGCGCAGTATCGTGCGCGCTCTGGGTGTTCGCCATTACCGCGCACGCGTACTTGCGCCTGGAGCATTGAGCGAACAACCGTGGGCTTATCTGGCTTACCAGACGGTGCTCGTCGTCAACGCTTCAGCGGCGGCTCTGAGCGTTCCCGTGCAGGAGGCACTCCGGCGCTACGTCGCCGATCTGGGCGGCGGCCTCATCGTCACCGGACCAACCCTTGCGGACAGGCACTTTTCGGGTGGTGCGCTGGAAAAGGCCCTGCCCGTCGCGTTTCTGCCGCAACCGCCACCGCGCGCACGCGAGCCAGTGGCGGTTTATCTTTGCATCGACCGCTCGAACTCGATGGGTTACGACTCGCGAGAGCCCGAGTTGCGCAACTTTCAGCGTATCCGTTACGCCAAGCGCGCCGCCATCGCCTTGCTCAATCAACTCGATGACACGGACTACGTCGGCGTGATCGCTTTTGACTCCCAGCCTTACGTCCTGTCCCATCTGGCTCCGCTCGGCACGCATCGAGCCGAACTCATCGACCGAATCGAGCGCCTCCAGCCGGGCGGCGGCACGGACTTTAAAGAAGCGCTCGAGATCGCCGAACGGGAAATCCTCGACAGCCATATCAAGGCCCATCAGGTGATCCTGCTCACCGACGGCGATACCAACCGCGACTATCACGACCATGACGCGCTCATTGCCAGTTACGCACGCGACCAGATTCCGCTATCCACCATCCGAATCGGACCCGATCTCATCGACCTTCGCCTGCTCAAGGATTTCGCCCGGGCAACCGGAGGCACCTTCTACCGAGTGAAAAATATCGAGGAGCTGCCGCAGCTTCTCGTGCGGCTGGGCCACGGCGGCAGGGAGCCTCACCCAGCGGTGCGCAAGGTCGAGCCAGGCGACCGCAGCGAGGTCCTAAACGGGATCGACGTCGGACGCATCCCGCCGACCGACCTCGCCGCGATCACGCGCGCCAAAGAGGGAGCTCGAGTGGCTTTGCGCTTGCGCAGGGGACAGACGATGGCCCCGTTGCTGGCGCTCTGGCAGTACGGCTTGGGCCGAAGCGCCATCCTGGCCCTCGACCCGGACGCGCTCACCACGCTTGATTGGCTACGTTGGCGGCATTATGCGCAGTTTTGGTCACAACTGGTGAGCTGGACGATGCGCCGAGGCGAGTCCGGGCCGGTGGCGCTTGACGTCACACGCAAACTCGACGGCGAGGTAGCTGTGCGGGTAGTTGCCGCCACCGCAGCGCCGCTTCCAGGCGACCTGCAGGTCAGGCTCGCGGGCATAGGTGGGCGCGTCTCAGTGCCGCTAACCCCGTACAACGATTCGGTTTACCTAGGCGAGGCACCATCCCTTGACGATGGCAAATATGCGGCTGAGGTAATGATCTTAGACGCCTCGGGAGCGCATCGCACGCTTCTGCGCCGCGAAATTGCCTTGGGCGGCCGTGATTCGGCTGCCTCCGCCGAGCTTCGACTGCGCCCGCCAAACCTGTCCTTTTTGCGCGGACTTGCCGAGGCAACCTCTGGACGCCTCGACGCCTCTGCGAACCAGCTCTGGCAACGCAGCGGAGGTCGCGTTGCGGTCTCACGCGACGCCGAGCCCTACCTTATACCCTTGGTCCTCGCGCTGCTGCTCGCCGAAATTTACGTCAGGCGAAAGGTCCTTGGGCTCCGCGACGAGAGTTCTGGGCGGCCTTAGTCGCCGCGCGCGGCCTGGACACCCTGTCTTTGACTCGTTCTTCGCCCTGCGTCATGCGCCAGCGGTCAATCGCCTCGACGTTGAATCGCCAGTCGCTGCCAATCTTGAAGGCGGGAATCAAGCCTTGCTTGAGCAGCCGGTATACGGTCGATCGGTGAATCCGCAGATAGTCGGCCAGCTCGTTGACGGTCAACACTTTTGTCTCGGATAGCATGCGCAAACCGCCTAGTAAGAGCCTAAGTTAACCAAATCGCGTCAAGCTTTGGCTTATGGACTTTATCATAGACCCAGACTAATGCAAGGCCCGCAACTTAGTCTAATCAAGACCGAGTTTTTCAACGGCTTCCAACGATGGCCGACTCTTATCTGCCTTAATGGGCGTTCCGTCGCACTCTCGATGGGCTTTTAGCTTCGATTTCGGCCTATTGGCGCGCCGCAAGCGCAAGTAAAAGGCCCAACGGTCGCGTATCGAGCGGTGTCTCCCGCGTTGGCCGCTGTCGCAGGCTTGCAGTGTGCCGACAGCAACACGCATGAACCGCGGCACAACGCGTCGTGCCCGTGCGGCTGAGAAATTCGCTGCTGGCTAGGAGTTCTTGTTTAAGCGAATGGCGGCCGCGGTGTTACTGGAGGGCAACTCGGGCGCCCCTGGCACACCGGCTGGGGCGAGCGTCGGCGCTTGCGGCTGCATTCCCGGAAGCGCTGCTGCCTCCCCAGTTGCACCTACAGCGTAGATATGCGGCCTCGCCCGATTGACGCGGAGTTGAAAGACGTCCGGCCGGTTATAATGTCCGGCGAAGTCCTGCAAAATTTTGTTGCGCACGCACAGCTCGAGGTCGCAGTCGGCGTACAGGATACCCTCCTCCGGACCCATCGGGCCGGCAATCACGCTCGCGTCGGGGGCGACGACGATACTGCCGCCGCAGCGGCCGGGGTTGCGCAAAAAGGCCTCACCCTCGGGCCCCGGCTCCAGCATCGCAATCATCCTTTCGTCCACCGTGCCGCAGGCTGAGATGACAAACGCCCGGCTCATCTGGGCGAAGGCCTGGGAATCGACGCTGACCCGATGCGGCATCGCGTCGCTCCGAGGCGAGAAATGGCATGGCCAGCTTGCGACATGCAGGCGGGTGCCTTCAGCGGCGAGCGTGAAGATTGCCAGTGGGTTGGAGTTCTCCCCGCAAACCAGGCTGCTCATCGGCCCGAACTCGCTCTCAAAAACCCCCAGCGTATCGCCGAATCCACCCATATGCACCAGCCGCTCGCCGACTGTCGGCGCAAGTTTCTGATGCTTGCCAATCAGCGCGCCGTCCGGGCCGATGTAAACCTGTGTGTTGAACATCGTGCCCGTCGTTCCTCGGAGCTTTTCGCATACGCCCATCACTACGTACGCGTTGGCGTCGCGGGCAGCCGCACACAGTGAATCAATTTCAGGGCTCGGAATCTCGACGGCGTTCTTGAAAAGCTCGGTGGACAACCGATAGGCAACTGCGCCGGTCGCTATGTGAAAGTGGTACCACTCCGGATGTGCCGGGATAAATCCCTCGGGAAAACCGATAACCCGGGCACCGTTGCTGCCGGCTTCGCGGATCAACCTGCAGGCCTTGTCTGTCGATCCCTCACGGTCAAGGAACACTGAAGCTGCCTGTGCCGCTGCAACTCTTACGTGCGCGTATTTGTCGCCCATCCCTGCCTCCCTGCAAAAGCGATAGCCTCAGGAACAATCTCATGGTTGTCGATGCCTGCGCCACCCGTCGCGGGCGGCGAGCGTCCGCCGATCGCGCTACAGGATGAAACTTATCTTTCCGTGGGGGCGCAGCGCTTCGAGGTCGAGGATGGCCTTGCGCTCGCGGATTTTCAATTTCCCGCTGCGCACAATGAGCTCATACTCGTAGCACCCCACGTAGGTATCGATCAGCTCGTAGCGCATCCGGTAGACGGCAAAGTTGGCGGCCGCTTTTACGCTGTCCCCGTTGTTTTCCACGATCCGCACATTGCTTATCAGCCGGCGCGTGCGCGAGCGCGGCTTTTCAGCCCAGGCCGATTTCCCAAGCAACTGTTTTACGCGCGACCGGATCCTGACAATGTCGTCGGCGACGATGAACAGCGAGGTCACGGGGTCGCCGTCGCGGGTGTCGGTCGGGGGCACCAGGTACCTGGCGTCCTCGGTCAGAAGATCCAGCCACTCCTCGAGCCGCCAGGCGTCAAGCAGCGCCGCTTCCGCGTAGAGAAAGTCCTCGACTTCCTGCCGGGTAACTTTTGGCGGGCTTTCGCTCATTTCACTCAGGCAGCGCACTGCGAGCCGCGTGCGTGCGACCCCGTCATTAGTTCGTTCCAACGGCGCCAGAAAGCCCTCATCTGCAGCTCGTCGGACATCAAGGGATGCGCACTTTTCATGCCGCGCGAAATGTCCGACCATTCAACTTCGTGGTTGGCGAATCCGCGCTGGCATGTCTCCAGCATCTCGATATCATCGGGCGTGGCGAATCCACCGGGCCCCAGAAATGTCAGGAAGTTGTCGTGCCGCAGCGCCGCATCCTGGGGATGCTCGTTGGCGGGCGCGAGCGACCACGCGTTCACCTCCAGGTAGTCAGGCGTCAGAGGGAAGAACGTGCGGATTGTCACGGCCATGATGTCATTGACCACCAGGTTGGGGAA
Organism: Deltaproteobacteria bacterium; assembly: GCA_021792265.1. Taxonomy (GTDB): domain Bacteria; phylum Desulfobacterota; class Binatia; order Binatales; family Binataceae; genus JAJYVB01. The sequence continues at coordinate 11,187 of JAJYVB010000018.1, forward strand.
AATACCGAGGTTGCGGCTGGTCCCGCTTATACGCCACGCGCGCTCGGCACCGAAGCGTTCCTCGAGGCGCCTTCGCGCCGCTTCGATGCGGCCTTTCGCCGACTCGCCGAAAGATGGCGCCCAGTAGGCTATCGGTCTCCCCCAGGGGCTCTCATACTCGATGACTGCGTGCCCGTTGCCCAGGTCGAGTGCGCGGGAACCCTTCCCGGCTCCGGTACCCAGATCAACCTCCTGGCGGGGATTCATTGAGCCTTTGATATCTATTCCCGTGTCCTCCAGGAAACGCATGTATCGGCGATGAGCCGAAACCGCATGATAGCCATCGTAACTATTCTCTACGAGTAGTTTCCAGTTAGCGCGGATGCTATAAGCTTGCAGCCCCTGGCTGACCTTCATGCCTGTTTCGGACTGATCGCACACCAAATCGAGATACTCTTTGGCACCGGCCAGATAGTCAGTAAGCTCTCCGGCATCGCGATTAAAGTTGATGAAGATGAACCCCCGGTAAGTATCCACGCGCGCCGGCTGCCCAAGCGTCAATTCCTTGCGGTCAAACGCGGGACTGTACGATTCCTCGCCGGGGACGCCAATCAGTTCGCCGCGCTGGCTGAACGTCCACGCATGGTACGGGCACTGAAAACTTTTCGCGTTGCCGCGGTCCTCGCGGCACACCAGTGCTCCCCGGTGGGTGCACGTGTTAAGCAGGACACGCACCGCGCCATCGTCGCCCCTGATCGCGATTACCGGACGGCCGGCAACGCGGCGCGAAACGAAATCGCCGGGCCGCGGCAGCTCAGACTCGTGGGCAGCGTAAATCCAGCAGGTCTCGAAGATCCGCCGCCGCTCGATTTCGAGGTATTCGGGCTCGGTGAAAATGCGGCGATTGACCCTGAACAGCCCCCGCGCCTCGTCGTCGATTACCAGTCTGTGAAGCGACACGCCATCCATAGTCTCTTCTCCTCGCCTGCGCGGCCGGCATATACCCGCTGCTTCAGCCTTCGCCTTCGGGAGTATCCGGGACCCACGCCCAGTAACGCGAGAGCGCGCCGCCGTCAACCCGAAGGTCCATTGCGGTTATCATCGCGGCGTCATCGGATGCCAAAAAAACCGCTGCCCTCGCATAATCGTACGGTTTGGGCAGCTTCTGCATCGGCACGCGCTTGCGGAAGGCCTCGAAGCGCTGCTTGATACGATCGGCGTCAGGGACCGATCTGCCCCAGCGAATCGCGCGTTCGATGCCTTCGGACGGATCGGTTGCAGTTGGAGTCAGGCTGTTGACGCGAATCCCGTACCCGGCCAGCTCCATCGCCACCGACCTGGTAAAGTTCAAAAGCCCGGACTTGCCCGTGCAGTAGGCGACGTTGCGCGGCTGCCCCTGATGTCCCGCGGTGGAAATAATATTTATGATGGAGCCTCTTCGGCCCTGCTCGATCATCGATTGTGCAGCGTACTTGGTAAACAGAAACGCGCCGGTGAGGATTATGGCGATTTGCCGCTCCCATTCGGCAAGTGGCATGTCGAGCACTCCCTTTTCATTGAAGATCGCTGCCCCGTTGACGAGGATATCCACTGCGCCATACGTTTTACGCGAGCGGGCGATTACCGACCTGACCTGCTCTTCCTTGGTGACGTCGCAGGGCGCAGCCATCGCCCGTCCTCCGCCGCGTTCAATCTCATGCGCGCAGTCGGAAGCATTGTCAGGCAGCACGTCCACGCAAACGACTGAAGCACCCTCGGCGGCAATCCCTGATGCTATGCCGCCGCCGAGGTTGGAACTCGTGCCGGTAACTATCGCAACTTTACCAGCGAGCCTCACGCTTGATCCTGGGCCACAAGCGGCGATCGGACCCGGCCTCTCGATGCCGAACCGCCACTTGCACGATGGTCCGTCATCGCCGCCAGACCTGACATGCAGCCGAACAACTGAGGATGTACCTGACCCGATATCGGTTCAAACTGCAGCATCCGGCCGCAGGCACAGCCGATTTGTCTACCTGATAATCTGGCTCAGTCCTCCAACCGTCGAATATTTACCCACGTCGTCGTAGTTAACACCGTTATAATTGCGGCAGTCCTCGTTGTCTTTTTCCCAGATACCCTCCTTGTCGGCGGTAAAAGAAGCGCTTACGTGCGAAGTCTGCAGATCATACATATTCTGCCAGAAATTCCCTGTCTCCGCCTGTATTCCTTCGTGTGGAACGTAGGACGCCAGGTGAGTCAGGACGTCAATCTTCCACAGCCGCATGTTGGTGTCGAAAATTTCTTTCCACAGGATGTTGTATGTCTCCTTGTCTACGTACATAACCTGACTGCCGTAGCAGTAGCCGGCACGCTGCGAGGGAACCCGCCGCGCGTCGATCACATAGACCGGGCGGACTTCCCAGCTTCCGGCCACCGGCTTTGGCCACAGAAGCGGATGGTAGGAATTGTCCAGGTTGCCTATGATTTTCGGGTCGCTTTTGGTCAATGTGAGGATTTGCATGTCCTTCAGATACTTGGCGTCGAAACGGACAATTCCGCCATTGTAGCCAGTGCGCGGATCGTCCTGCGTCAGATCCAGCCCGACGAACGGCGCGCAGCGTGCGGATACCGAAAGCCGGAGTGTCCGGCGCAATGCCGGAATGAACAAAAAACTGTCCTCCGGCTTACTGGGATCGTCATAGTAAATCGTCAAATTGGCCAGATAGCGGTTCTCTTCCGGCGTGGTCAGCATCGCATACTCGCTGTAATCGATTCCCTGCGCCTGGGGGTCGGTTATCGGCATCTTGTAATCGCTGATATGGCTGAGGCGCCGGTATACCAGGATCATGCTTTCGGGGCTTACGTTACCGAAGCGATCCTCCTTGTAAGCCCAGAGGTCCGGGGCGCAAATCAGGTACGGTACGTAGCGATACCACTCATCGACGAGGATTTTGTAACCCTTGTGCGGTGCGCTGGGGTCGGGAAACGGCAGCCCGGCGACGTAGCCGGAGATGGTGTGCTCGCCGTTTGGCAGGTCGACGATCCTGACCTGGCTCGCGTACTTCTTCGTGTTCTCGGTGTAAACCTCGGGCGGGGCATAGTGATGCTCAGCCCCGACTACCATCTGGAAGTCCGGCGGAAATTTCCAGTGGTACTTTCCCTCCCACAGCACCTGCATGCCGTCAGGCATGAACTGCTTGTACTGCTGCCAGTTTGCGTGAGTTATAACTGTGCCGGCCGGGATGGGCGCGCCGGCAGCCATTGACACCGAAGCGAAACCGAGCATCCCGATCACCGCCAGCAGCAGAACCGCATTCTTCATGCCTGTCACCCTCCAAACTAGGTCTATCGCAAATTCCAGTTTCAGCCCCGACAGCCCGTATAACACGAGCCGGCGCCGGGGAGCAAATTCTTGTACCCGCCATCCGGAGATGAGGGTTCACGAGGCGCGGACGCTGAGCCTCCAACATGCTGCCACAATGATAAACGAGGTTAGATGGCGCCGGGAGTGCCCGTTGGGAAAACTCAAGATCCCGTATATAAGTGAAAATTCATGATTTTGCCGGCGGGCAGCTACTGTTACGAGCTGCGGCGTGACGGGAGCCCGTTTGCGCGCGAGGAAGTGCGTGTGGACGCGCAAACCGTCTCCGGCGTCCGCCTGGGTTTACTTGGCGACCGTCTCGCGGTGACCGCCGAACTGGACAGCCGGGCACAGGTAGTTCGCATCGAAGCAAGCGCCCGCCGGGGCGCTTTCGAGCTCAAGGCCTCTTACTCAGTCGGCGCCGACGCGATCGCCGGAAGCCTGAGCTCGCTCACCGGCCGTACCGCAGTTGAGGCGCGCCTTGGCCGCCTGCGCGAGGTTGACGGTGTGCTGGTTCCGTTCAAAGCGCTCATCATCGCCCATACACGCTGGCGCGGCGAGACGCGGTTCACCGGGCGGGTGGCGACGCTCGACGATCGCACGCTGGCGGTGGCGGCCCGCAAACAGACCTACCGGCGTTCCGCCGGCAGCGAGGACCTATGGATTTGGGAAGACGAAATGGGCGAGCGGTCGCGGATAACGGTCAACGCCGCCGGTGAAATCGCCCGCATCGACGGCTGGCGCGGGATCGAGATCGCGCGTGCCGCTCCTTAAGCCGGAAAGCCGGCCACGGACGCCGTCAGGCAGCGGCCCGCGGTTTTGGCATCCGGCAATCGCCCTCGAATTGCGCGCCTTCGCGCAGCACAAGACTGGCGGTCGTGATGGTACTTTTAACGCGCGCCGTGTTGAGCAGCTCGACGCGCTCGCTGGCGTTGATCTCGCCGTTGACCGTCCCGGCCACGGTTACGCGGCCAGCGGTAATCCGAGCGTTCACCACCGCGCCCTCGGCCACCATCACCTCGTCGGCGCTGAGTTCCCCCTCGGCCTCGCCTTCGATCTTAACCGGCCTTCGGAAGACCAGTTTTCCCGAGAGTCTCGCCTCTTTTCCGACTCGCGACTCGAATTGTCCGTTGGGTTGGCCGCCCGTCATTGTAACCCTGCCTCGTTTCCTGCCCACACGCGCAGGCTCGCTGACTATTGCCCGTAGGCGCAAATTTTTCAACCCTCGAAGACGAGCGGTGCCGAGCTGGCCGCGCGATTGCCCGCGGACCTGATGCAATTGCGGGCCTAAAAGCGGTGGGCGGCCACGATCGGCTCGTTCGCGGAGGCAGCGCGGCGATTTTGCCTTTTAGGCGAAAGTTTCGTATCTTCGCGGGCCAGCGGAGTCTCCAACGTCCCCAGAAGCGCCTGATCGCCTTCGGTTGACCGGGCGATCGCGCTAATCCACAGGGAGAAGTGCTATGGGCGACCAGTTTCCTCGCTTCAAAGCGGCTGCGGTGATGGCTTCGTCGGTATTTTTGGACCGCGAGGCGACTACGCAAAAGGTTTGCGGCCTGATCGCTGAGGCTTCGCAAGCCGGTGCCAAACTCATCGTTTTTTCCGAAGTCTTGATACCCGGATACCCTTACTGGATTTGGCTGTTCAGTCCGACCCAGGGTGCTCCCTACTTCGTCGACCTGTTCAAGAACGCGGTCGAGATCGACAGCCCGACGGTTCGCAAGCTGGGTCGCGCGGCGCGGGCCGCCGACGCGCACGTGGTCGTCGGCGTGAGCGAGCGCGAGGGCGGCACGCTTTACAACACGCTGCTCTACTTCGACAATCGCGGCGAACTTATAGGCCGCCACCGCAAACTGCAGCCAACTCACGTCGAACGCACCATCTGGGGTCACGGCGACGGAAGTGACCTTCGCGTCTTTGAAACGGAGCTCGGAAAACTGAGCGGCTTGATCTGCTGGGAGCACTCAATGGATTTGACCCGCTACGCTCTGACCGCTCAGGGAGAGCAAATCCACGTGGCAGTATGGCCCGGTGTGTCAGCGCTCGCTCACGACCCGAATTCCAAAATTTTCAACGCCATCACCGAAGCCGCCGCGCGCCATCATGCCTTTGCCGGACAGTGCTTCGTGATCAACGTGCAGGCACCTATTGGAACCGACGTTATCGAAAAACTCGGTCTAAATGACAAGCCCGAATTGATCCGGGCAGGGGGCGGCTGGACGGCCATCGTAGGGCCAAACGGCCAGATCGTCGCCGGACCGCTCACCGACCAAGAGGGCATTGTCTACGCGGAGATTGACCTCGAGCAGATTGTCCTGGCCAAATACTGCTGCGATTCGGCCGGGCATTACGCGCGGCCTGACGTTTTGCGTTTGTCGGTGCAATTCGAGTCACAGCCGGTTCTGGAAAAGGCGCGGCCCGCCGAAGTTAGCGTCATCCCCGTTAAGGCCCAGCCGAGCCAAGCGCGTCACACTGAGGACGCCGCAACCTCGGACCAGAACCGCCGAACTTCGGCATTAGGCGAAAGAGCGCCAACGCTTTTGGGTATCCCGCGGCGTTGACGCCATGGCGTGTCTGCAGGCTAGATTTGCGCGATAATTGGCGGGATGTGATGCAGCGGTGACGGTTCCTGCAGCTTCGCCGACGCCGGGCCTGCGCTCTGGACAGAAGGACTGATGTTTGCATGGACCCGGTATTAACCTGGATATTTTCGGCGGACGCTGCAGCGATCTTTGCGTTGTCGGCGATCCTGAAACTCCGAGACCTCGATCTTTTCGAAACGGCTGTTAGAGACTACTGGATACTCCCGTCCTGGGCGGTAAAACCTTTCTCCCGTTGCGCGCCGGTCATGGAACTGGCCGCAGCCGCCGGAATAGCCTTCCCATGGTCGCGGGGGTGGGCAGGCGCGGTGTTGCTTGGCCTGCTATGCGTTTTCAGCGCGGCTATCGCAATCAACCTGCTCAGGGGACGGCGTGAGCTAGAATGCGGGTGTTGCGGCGCAGCGATGCGGCAGCACCTAAGCGGTTTGCTTTTGTGGAGAAACGGCGGCCTGGCGTTACTGGTCGGCCTTGCGATGGGGCCGGCCAACGCGCGCCCCGTCGGAGCCTTTGACCTGTTCATCATAATGGCGGGAGGCGCTTCGCTGATGCTTCTGTATGCAAGCGCCAACTACCTGATCGCCGCCACGCCCGCACCAATGAACACGCAAAAGGGCTGAGGCGGCTTCACAACCAGGGCGCTGCATAGAGCGCTACGTTGATTCCCGGGGGAGGAACCGTGTGAAACGGCAAATCGTCGTGACGGTCGGGATCGTGGTGGCGGTACTGGCGGGCAAGGTCTGCTGCGCCCAAACGGTCCCGCCCGGCAAAAAGGTGTTCGAATCGCGATGCGCAGTTTGCCACATGCCGCAAGCGACCGGCGTTCCCGGAATTTTTCCGCATCTCGCGGATTCGATTGGCAGGTACCTGAGCGTCAAGGGAGGACGCGCCTATCTCGCGCACGTTCCATGCTTCGGACTCACGGGACCGATAAAGTCCCATGGAGAGGAGATCGACAACACGATGCCGGCGCTCGACTTCCTGAGCAACGAAGAGCTGGCCGGCGCGCTCACCTACGTGCTGACGACGTTCAATGCGAAGCTCCTGCCTGAAAACTTCAAACCCTATACTGCGGCCGAAATCAAAGCCGACCGGGCACACCATATGAACATGGAAGCAGTCCATGCCGAACGCGAAAAACTGATAGCCCGCCTGGCCAAACGCCAAACCTCGTCGCGAACCGGCCCGAGTTCCCGGCGCGCGGTTAAGGCGCCAGGGCGCCCCATTTAGCCGAGCGGCTGAGCAGTTCGATAAGGCGGCGCGGAGTCAACGGAAACTCGCTAATCGCAATGTCGAAGGGCTTGAGCGCGTTTTCGATCGCAGCGATGATGGCTGCCGGCGCTCCGATTGTTCCACCTTCGCCAGCCCCTTTCACTCCAAGCGGGTTTATGGGACTGGGGCTTTCGAGGTGCCCGATTTCGACTCGCGGCACGCAAGCGGCGTTTGGCAACAGATAATCGAGGAACGTGGCAGTCAGCGGCTGCGCGTCGTCGTCGTAGCCCATGAACTCGAGCAGCGCATTGCCCACACCATGGGCCACGCCGCCCTGCACCTGACCCTCGACGATAAGCGGGTTGATAACGCGGCCGCAGTCGTGCACGACCACGTAGCGCTCGATCCGGATGCGGCCGGTGCCGATGTCAACCTCGACTTCCGTTACGTGGGTGCCGTTGCAGAAGGCCGACTGCCGCGGCGTGAAATAAGTAGTTGCTTCAAGGCCGGGGGGAATCTCCGGCGAGAGCCAGCCGCCAAGGCGGGCTCCGCCGAGCGCCGCACGATACAGCTCGCTGAAACTTACGCTCGCAGCCGGGTCGCCCTTGAGATGAACGCGGCCTTCGGAAAGTTCCAGGTCATCCTCGCGGGCTTCGAGATTTTTGCACGCGAGCCTAAGAATTCTTTTTCGCACCTCCGCGCCCGCCAATAGGACCGCCGACCCGGCATTGGCGCCGGAACGGCTTGCAATCGTCCCGACGCCCATCGGTATCGCGCCGGTATCACCAGTCACCACCGTGATGTCGTCAAGGCGCACGCCGAGTTGGTCTGCACAGACCTGAGCCAGCGCCGTCTTATGGCCTTGACCCTGCGGGCAGCATCCCGCGATCACGTGGACCTTGCCGCTCGGCAGCACACGTACCGTCGCGCCCTCGAAGGGCCCGAGGCCGGTACCTTCGACAAAGTTTGCGACGCCGATACCGATATAGCGGCCCGCCCGCAGCGCGTCGGCTTGCCGGCTGGCAAAAGCGTCGTAGCCAGCAAGCTCCAGCGCCTTCGCCTGAGATGCAGGATAGTCGCCGCTGTCGTAAGTCACCGTCTCGCCATGCCGGTACACAAGACCAATCGAATAGGGCATCTGCTCGGGCCGGATGAGGTTGCGCCGGCGCAGATCCGCCGGGTCCATCCCTAGGCTCCGCGCGGCCCGGTCCATCAGCCGCTCCATCGCGAACACGCCTTCGGGCCTTCCCGCGCCCCGAACCACGCTCACGGGAACCTTGTTGGTCAGAACCACCGAAACATCAAGGTGAAAGTTCGCAATCTCGTACGGACCGTGCATCGTGGCCGCGCCCGTATGGGGCGTGATGAGACCCAGCGGCAAGTAGGCGCCATTGTCGTGCAGCATCCGGCCGCGCACGCCGAGTATTCGCGCGTCGCGATCAAGAGCAATCTCGACCTCCCAGTACTGGTCGCGCTCCTGGGTAGTTGCGATGAAATGCTCGCGCCGATCTTCAAGCCATCTGACCGGACGCGCCAGCACCGCGGCGCACGCCGCGACCACCGCCTCCTCGGCGTAACAGATGGCCTTCGGACCGAAGCCACCGCCAACGTCAGGTACGATCACTCGCACCATCTCGAGGCTTCCGCCCATAAGCTCCGCGAGCACGCGCTGATTGTTGTGCGGCGTCTGAGCTGAAGACCACACGGTGAGGGTTCCGGTTGCCGTGTCTAACGCTGCCGCTACGCCGCGCCCTTCCATCGGACTGGCCGAGCCGCGATGGGTATGGAGCGACTCGCGGAAGACGTGCGCCGCCCGCTGGAAAGCCGCATCAACGTCACCCTTGGCCAACCGCAGCCGGCAGGCAAGGTTCGACGGCAGGCGGACATGGGAAAGCACTGCGCCGTTGCCAAGCGCACCCTGCGGGTCAGATGCCGAATCGAGCACATCGTACTCGACTTCCACCAACTCGGCGGCATCCTCGGCAACGTAGCGGTCGTCGGCGACGACCACGGCGACCGTTTGTCCGACGTAACACACCTCGTCGCGGGCCAGGCAGTACTGAGTCACCTCGGCCTCGGACGCGTAGAGCTTCTCCACTGCTGCCGGAATCACCGACGCCATCGGAATCGGCACTTGCATGCTCGCCGGCAGATCGGCAAGCGTCAGAACGGCATGCACGCCGGGCAGCCGGCGCGCAGCTTCGGCTCGGATAGACCTCACCAGAGCGTGGGCGTGAGGACTGCGCACAAACGCCGCGTCAAGCATACCCGCAAGCCGGAGATCGCCCACGTAAGAGCCCCGGCCCACCAGCAGCGCTGCGTCTTCGCGTCGTTTTACCCGCGCGCCAATTTCCTTTGCGCCCATGGTCGCCCACTTTCGCGCTGCGGCCGACGCCTCAGCCGGCCAGTTTCAGGCAAGTCGGTTACCAACCTCAAGCAAGCCTTTCTCGGCAAGCTGGCGAGGCGCCATTTTGCCCGCCGACGGCTCAAGCCTTACTTTACGCACCGCCATGGTGGCGCCGTTCAGCGCTATCCGCATCGCGGCCTCGTCGATAGCGATAACCGTGCCCGCAGCCTCTTTGGATATCTGCGCCTCGAGCCGAACGTCATAAAGTCGAAGCCGCGCCTCGCCAAGCACCGCGAAGCCGCCCGGCTGGGGATCGCATCCGCGCACGAGGTTGTAGACCTCGCTCGCCGTACGGGAAAAATCCGCTCGGGCGTGTTCGTCCCGGCAAGGCGGCTCGTAAGTGGCGCGGCTCTCGTCCTGCTGGATACGCGGCGCCTTGCCACACTTGATGAGGTCAACGGCCTCGACAAGGGTCTCGATCCCCAGGGGGAAGAGCCGGTTGAAATAAAGAGAGCCGGTGGTGTCGTCCGGTGCGACTGCAACCGCGCGTTGCAGCAGCACCGGCCCGGTATCGATACCACGGTCGGGCCAAAACCAGGTGATCCCCGTCTCGGTATCTCCGTGGATGAGCGCCCAGTTGACGGCGCTGGCGCCGCGATGGCGCGGGAGAAGCGAGGGATGGAAACAGATCGCGCTCAGGCGCGGCGCGTAAAGAATTCGCTCCGGAACGATCAGCGTCACGAACGCAAGCACTGCGAGATCGGCGTCGAGCGCGCGAAACTGTCCGTACACCTCGTCACTCTTGAACGAGCGCGGCTGGCTCAGCGGAACTCCCAGTTCGAGCGCCCTTGCTTTGAGCGGATCGGGCTTCCCCGAAGGTGCGTCAGGAGGCGCGAAAACGTGGACGATTTCCTCGCCGCGAGATTTGAGCGCATCGAGCGCCTTGGCCGCAAACGCAGCTTGTCCGATAACAGCAACTCGCAAGCCGATACCTCCGCGACACCCTAGCAACCAGGCCCAGCCCTCACTGTAGTCTCTCCCAGAAGGAGAGAGCTAAAGGAAGGAAGCTGGTTCTTGCGCAGGGTGTTGAACGGGAACTGCCCCGAGGCTTCAAAATAGCCAGTTTCCCAACACCCTGCCAAACGCATCGTAGCATGCTCGCGTCAGGACGGTATGCGCTCTGACGATCGGATAATATGGAATTCATTCGTTCCTCGAACCGGACAACCATCATGACAACCGCTAAAACGAACTCGTGGTGCAAACTGGAGATCGCCCTGGCGCTGCTGTTGATGGCGATCGCACGACTGCCTGTTTGCGCCTTGGCTGGAGAGCCCGCAACGCCTGGACGGATCGTGATTCTGATGGTCTGGGACGGGCTTCGTCCTGACCTCGTCACCAAGGAGCTGACGCCCAACCTCTATGCGCTCGAGCAATCGGGTTTCACCTTCGCTCA
>JAJYVB010000262.1 GCA_021792265.1 Deltaproteobacteria bacterium
GTCAAAGCCGATCACCGCGAGATAATCATTGTTCTTGAGCGTCTGGGTGACGGTGCGCGCGGCAGCCTTGGCGTAGACCAGCTTGTTGTTGCGGCCCATCGAGCCTGACTTGTCGATGATGAGCACTAGGGCGAGGTTGGATTCCTTGTGCTGGGGCGGCTTCATCTCGACCGGCATAACGCGTGCAATCGGGCTTCCCTGGTAGCCGCCCAGGCCAAAGCTTCGGTCGCCGCCGACCATCGCAAGCGACCCGCCTGACTCGACGTAATGCACCATCGCCTGTTGCGCGGCGGGCGCGATAGATGCGCGCGCAACGTTATCGAGGATGACGGCGTCGTAACCGGAAAGACTTGCGTTGAATTGGCCCGCCCCAACCGTCACCGTCTGCGGTTCGAATCCCGCCTTGCGCGCCACGGTCTCGAGGTCAGTGGCGCTGCGGGTTTTCTCGGTGATAATCAGGATCCGGCGGCGCGCGCCAATCCCGACCCAACCCTGAGCGGAATCATCTTCGGGGTAAATGTCCTGCGCGGGATTCTGCGGCTTGAAGACCGCCTGGTATGAGACCAGACCCGTCGCCGCCGGCTCGACGTTAAAGTCCAGCCGCTTTTCGCCCGCAGGCAGCTCGACGTCGCGTTGTTCCAGTTGCTTGTTTCCCTGGTAAAGCGTCAGGACGCCGCGCACCGGAACGCGGTTAAGGTTGAGCATCGTGACGCCCAGGGCGAAGGCCCGCGAGCGCGGCAAGACGGGCGGCATCTGCAGGCTCGCAACTGCGACGTTGGGCAGGTCCTGCGCTCCCGGCGGCGTAAAGATTGCCAGGTCGATGCGTGCGGCCAGCAATGCGCTTGCCGCATTGGCAGCTTGCCCCTGATTTTCCCATCCGTCGGTTACCAGGACATCCGGACCGCCCGTGTCCCGAACCTCGGCCGAAAGCTTGTCAAGCGCTGCTTCGATATTGGTGTGCCCGGGGTCGCACTGGAGGCATCCGGACTGTTCGCCAAGGAGCTTGACGACATCTCCAACCCGCTCCACTCTTGGCGCCGCTCCGAAGACAATCGCCGGGTCTTCAGGCGACAGCTTCAGGCGGTCCACGAGCAGGCTTCGCGTCCACGCGCGCATCGGCGCCGTGATACTGGCGGAGAGATCGACAACGACCGGACGCGTCACGCCCGTGTTTCGGCTGACGGTCTCGGGCCCGGCAAGGGCCAGCACGAAGAGTGCCAGCACGATAGCGCGAAGCAGCGGCGCTCCTATGTCGGCGAACCGGCGAATCCAGAAAAGCGACCAGATAAGAACCAGTGCAACACCGGCCAGAAGATACAACGCCTCGGGCCGGGCGAACGTGAGCGTGGAGAGCCGCGCCAGTACGTCGTCCACCGGTTAAAGCTCGACGCCGGCCGGACGCTGCCGGCGGTAGACCGCGACTGCTTCCAGCATCGCCAGCGCGACTATCGCCATCAGTAGATAATCCGATAGCGGCATAGTGAAGGATATCGACTTCGCGGCGGCCGAGGGTGCAGGTGCGGCTACGGTCATGGTGGGGATGTTTTCAAGGTCGGAAGCCGTCAAGTCAGCCAGATTTACTGCGCGCAACGTCACCTCGCCGTTCGCGCCCGTCAGCCGGTAGACGCCCTCGGACGTGGTGTCCGGGAAGACGGTGCCTGCCTTGACCGCGACGGTTTTGCCGGAAGGTGTCGTAATGCTGGTCACGCCCGCGGGCACCATCCAGGCAGTTCCCGTGCGGTATCCAAAGGCGCTTGAGCCTAGTCCCGCCAGGTAGCTGAGCACGTTGAGCGTTAGCACAGACATCGGCAGGTTTCGTTTGCCCAAATAAGGGAACGGGTTGAAGCCGAGCGCTACGAAGCGATGGTCGGCGCGCCCGCCACGCAAAATCAGTCCGCCCATGGCGCCGCTTACCACCGCGGCCATCCATGGATGCACGCCGAAGTATTCGCCTGCTCCGACGTTCAAGAGCCGGAAGTTGACGGCGTCGGTCAGCGGGTCTGCCAGACGCCAACCTGCTATTTCAACTCGGCTTGTAGGCGCAACTTCGAATTCAAATGGTGCCTCGCTCGGCGGCGGCACCACTAGCAACGTGTTCGCCGCCGGCAGTTCCTTGGGCGCGCCGTACTCGAAAATCGCCAGGTCGGCTTGTTCGAGATCGGCGGGCGAAAAGCCGCTGGGCGAACGAACCGTAAGGGAGACGCCGGGAAGAGAGCCCAGGCCCGCGGCGTCGGCGGCAGTGGGCGTTACAAACAGTATTCGTACCGTGCGGATCGAGGAAGCGGCAGCGTACGCAACATTGTCGAGCCCAAAACCGTCGTCAGGAGCGAGCCTGGCACGATATAGTGCGGCGGGCGCGAGCGCCGGAAACTCAACGGTGGCTGTCTGGCCGGCGCCCAGGCTGGTGTTGGCACTCGCAATTGGCTTACCGTCGCCGTCAATGGCAACGGTTAAGGTCTGGGCGCTGGGGCTGAAATTGGCAACCGTCACGCGCGCATGAAGTACGGCGGCGCCGAAAGTCTCGCGCCGAAGTGAGAAGGGGCCGATGGCGTAGTTGGGAATCGGCTGGGCAACCGTTATAGGGTACAGCTTCGCATTTGATGGGCCGGCCAGCGCGAAGGCTCCCGCGACAAAAATCCGCCGCATATGGGGACGCGATAGCAACGAGTCGAGAAGGCTTCGGACCGCGCCAAAATTGTCCGGCATATCGGTTGGCGAAACCGCTCGCAGCGCGCGCAGAGCCGCTGCCGGGCTCGAAAACGCCGGCGCGATCGCGGCCGGACGCGGCGTCGTAACGAAAACGGTTACGTGCTCGGAGGAAGGCTCGGACGAAAGCGCACTGCTTAGTTTAGCGAGCGCGGTCTGGAAGCGCGTTTCGCCAGATCCGGTACGTGCCTGCATCACGGCCGAGTTGTCGAGCAATACGGCGACCTCACCACCCGGACGTTCAAGGTAAGGACGCGCCATAGCGAGCGCCGCGAGGCACAGAATTGCGAGTTCAGCGAAAAAGCGCCAGTCAAGGCGCGGCCGGCCGCCGAAGCGCTGTCCTCTGACAGCTCCTAATGCGCGGAACGTAAGTACGCTTGAGACTGTAAGACGCCGGGGCCGCTCGCGCACCATGTAGGCGACGAGCAGAAGCGGCGTTATCGCCAAAAACAGCAGCGCGCCCGGTTCAAGCAGTCCCATGAGTCCTACTACTAGAAATCTTTCTACCCAACGGTTTGCGGGATGGCTTTCATATTCGAATTTCGGATTCTGTGGACAAAAACTGAGACTTTACGGTGAAGCGCGCCCCTCAAAAATCTTTCGACCATCCAACTTAAGAAGCGGTGCTAGCGCACCGCAGTAGCCTCGATTTCGATTAGCAGCTCCGGAAACGCCAGCCGCGCGACGCCGAGCAGCGTGCTCGCCGGCCGGCATCCGGCCTTCGCAAGCCGCTTGGCCAGCACTGACTGGTTGGCGAAGAACAGGTCCACGTCGGGCGTGTAGTAATTGAGCCGCACCACGTTGGATAGGCTCATACCGGCGGCCGCGAGCACGGTTTCGAGGTTATCCAGCGCGGCATTGATCTGGCCTGCCATGTCGCCTGCGTGTGCGACCTTGCCATCAGCATCGATAGACGTCTGGCCTGCGCAGTAAAGCACGCGCTCTGCGGCGGTCACCGCGACGGCCTGGCTGAAACCGAATTCGTCCTGCCATTTCCACGGATTGACCAGCTTCTTTTCCATCTCACACCTCGCGCCTGATTATGTGCCTGATAGCCACTTCAACGCTAATCGGCCAAGAGCACCGGATCGCCTATTCTGATCCGCCCCGGCGTTTTGACATTCGCGAAAGCGCCGAGAAGCGCATCGTGGTGCTGCGCGACGGCGCGCAGCGGCGCGAGGTCCCGCGGCAGGTCGTCCTGGGCGTGCGCGATCATCACGCATCGCGCAGCCGGCGCCGTCACTGCGATCTCGGTTTCCCGGCCTATCTGGAGCGTGTGGTTGAGCCACTCATCCTCGATGAAGCCCTCGGTTTCGGAACCGGTGTCGACCAGGACGTTGGGACGGAAGCGGCGAGCATCGAAACGCTTAGAGCCGGCTAAGCGCGCTAGATGGTTCAGGGTCCCGCTGGCCAGGATATGCAGCGGCGCAGCGTCAAAGAAAGTGCCCTGAGGCAGCGCCCAGTCGTCGGGTCCGATATCGACCGTTTGCGATCTCATGAGGACTTCAACCAACTGCTCGCTTGGCAAGCCTCCGAAGACAGTTTGCGGGTCGAACGAGGCGCGCACGGTCTGGCCGGCTTGCACGCGCTCGAGCGTGACCTTGCGGCCGAGCACGGTCGACAAGACTTCGGAGGCGTCCGACGCATCGGCGGCAATCGAGCCTCCGTCAGGAAGGGCAATCGTGGGGCTCGATGAGTCGGGACGGTAGAAGGCGCGCAATTGAAACATCCGCGGCAACTTCTTGGCGCTGACGATGCGGCCGTCGGCGACCTCGCGAAGCGCCCAGGCGCGATCTCCGACAACTCCCAAAGGTCCGACCATAAGCTCGGTCATCTTTTCGCCGAGCATAGATTTGACTGGAT
>JAJYVB010000263.1 GCA_021792265.1 Deltaproteobacteria bacterium
GTCGCATCCCGAATGGGGCATTGTCATTTTCGACCATCGCGCCCGCAACCAACGGAACGAGACGGTGGTGCGATGCCGGCGGGCCGCAATGATGCGCCGCCGCCCCAAGTCGTGATTTTACCGAAACGATGCCTGCGATGACGTCTTTACGCCGCTCTGTTCATATCGTGCCGGGCTCGAACGACCGGATGCTGCGCCGGGCACTCGAACTCCCGGCCGACGCGCTGGTGTTTGACTTGGAGGACTCTGTTACGCCCGACAATAAGGAGGCGGCGCGCCGCGCCGTAACCGACTTGCTCGCGCAAGGCAGTTTCAGGGGCCAAGAACGCATCGTCCGGATGAATGCGCTTGAGACGCCATGGGCCGCGGCAGATTTGGAGGCGACCATGGCGGGGCGTCCCGACGCCTACATGGTGCCAAAGGCGCGTACCCCAGCCGACCTCGCGAAGATCGATTCGATCCTGAGCCGGCTGGAGCAGCGTTACGGTTACCCTGACCGGAGCGTCAAGCTGATGGTAATTGCGACCGAGACGCCCCAGGGACTGCTCAACATCAAGGATCTTGCCGTGTCGCCCCGCCTAGACGGCCTTACCTGGGGCGCAGAAGACCTGTCTGCGGCAATTGGAGCGCGACGCAACCGCGACGAACATGGCGGCTTCCTCGAAGTCTTCCGCTACGCTCGCATCATGACCCTGCTCGCCGCTACGGCGGCCGGCATCCAGCCGCTCGATACGGTGTTTGTCAAGCTGCGCGATTTGGAAGGATGCCGGCAGGAATGCCGCGAGGCGGCCGGGATGGGCTTCACTGGCAAGTTAACCATCCATCCGAGCCAGGTTGAAATCGTCAACGAGATCTTCTCGCCGTCGGCCGCCGAGGTCGCCGAAGCCGAGCAACTGGTGGCTGCCTTCGAGGAAAACCGCCGTGCAGGCCGGATGGCGTTCGCGTTTAACGGCGAAATGGTTGACGCACCGCATCTGGAACGCGCCCGTCGGATTCTGGATATCGCCTCACGGATTAGCCGCAAGGGCGAGCCGAAGGCCATTAACTAGAAAAGGTCTCCGCATTCGAATCGCGCGCCGCGCCACAGCCCTCCTCTGCGATTGGGCAGGCGAGCCGCACAAGGCCGGCGCTAACGTCAAAAGGAGCAAAGGACGATGGCATGGAGTGAGTGGCAGAAGGTCGGCGACTTTACTTTCACCGACGTGATTTACGAGAAAAAATACCTTGATAGCGGAGGCGGTGTGGCACGGGTCACGATCAACCGGCCCGACCGGCTCAACGCTTTCACCGACCATACGATCTCGGAGATTGCAACCGCTCTTGACGACGCCAGTCATGACCGCGGTATCGGCGTGGTGGTATTGACCGGCGCAGGCGACCGCGCTTTTTGCAGCGGCGGCGACATTGCCTGGGAGGCCGGCGGCGGATTGCGCCGGCAGTTTTACCACAGCCTGCCGCCGAATCACTATCTGCGGATGTGCCGCAAGCCGCTGATTGCAGCGGTCAGGGGTTACGCCGTCGGCGGCGGAAACCATCTCGCCTACTTCTGCGACTTCACGATCGCGGCGGAAAACGCGATCTTCGGCCAGAACGGTCCGCGTGTTTCCAGCCCCGCCGACGGATACATCGTCGCCTACCTGACGCGCGTTATCGGCGCAAAACGCGCACGGGAGATGTGGATGCTTTGCCGCCGGTACAATGCCCGGCAAGCTCTGGAAATGGGCCTTGTCAATTCTGTGGTGCCGCTGGACAAACTGGACGAAGAGGTCGACAAGTGGTGCGCGGAGTTGCTGAGCGTCAATCCCACTTGCCTCGAGGTGCTAAAAGCAAGTTTCGACAGCGACGTAGACTATATGGCGGGTTCGATGGGGCGGATGTCTAGCCTAATGGCGCCCGACTTTTTCGACGGACCCGATCCCAAGGAAGCAGCCGACGCGTTTTTCAATAAACGCAAGCCCGACTTCTGGCAGTTCCGCCCTTCAAAGGAGCAGAAGTAGAGCGCGCTCGGCCGGGGGCTCGCAACGAGCCTGCCGGCCGAGCCTTGGCCAGCACAAGGAGATAATCGGTAAACCGCGGCCTCACCGCAGGCCGAAGCAAGGAGCAGGACAATGGCGTTTCAAACTCTCCAGTACGAAAGCCGCGGCCCGGTTGGGCTGCTGCGGCTCAACCGTCCCGACAAGCTCAATGCCATCAATTCCGAGATGGTCGATGAACTATGGGTTCTCCTCAAGGAACTGCGCGCCGACCGAAACCTGCGCGTCCTGGTCGTCACCGGCAACGGGCGAGCGTTCTCGGCAGGTGCCGATATTTCGCGGCTGGTCGATATGACCGACGCGGCGCGAGTCATGGACTTCCTTGAAAGTATCCAGACGCTCTTCAACGCCATAGAAGATCTCGACCGGCCCACGGTGGCAGCTATAAACGGCATCGCCTTCGGCGGCGGATGCGAGCTTGCCGTGGCGTGCGATTTCCGGATCATGGCCGAGGCCGCCGCTATCGGTCTGCCCGAAGTAAAGATTGGCGTTCTGCCCGGCGCCGGCGGCACGCAGCGCATAACCCACCTGCTGCCGCCAGCCATCGCCAAACAACTCGTATACCTGGGCGATCCGCTGTCCAGCAGCGACGCGCTGAAGTACGGACTGGTCAACAAGGTGGTTGCCGGCGCCGAAGTATTGGACGAGGCGCTGCGCTGGGCGGACAAGCTCGCGGCGCTGCCGCCGCTTGCGCTCCGCTCCGCGAAGCTGCTGGTTCACGGCGCAGGCCACACCGACCTGAAGACCGGGATCGAAGCGGAACGCCAGGCCGTGGCGTTCCTGTTCGGCACCGAGGATAGGCGCGAAGGGATGCGTGCCTTTCTGGAAAGGCGGTCCGCCAAGTTTCAGGGCCGATAGAGGATAGCGGGCGGACTTTTCGCAACTCCCAGGAAAGTCCGCCCCCGTTTCTTCGGAGCGGCTTGCGGGAAACGCTGGTGCTATAAATTCGGGCTGGCAGGCAGGAACGTCTCGCCTACCAGGTAGGTGTCGATCGCACGCGCCGCCTCGCGTCCTTCCCAGATCGCCCAGACCACGAGCGACTGACCGCGCCGGGCGTCGCCGGCCGTAAACACTCCGGGGACAGTGGTACGGTAGTTGTCGGCTAGGATATTGCCGCGTGCGTCCAGTTTCAGCCCTAGCTCGGCGCAAATGCCGTCGGCTTCGGGCCCCAGAAACCCGAGCGCGAGCAATGCCAGATCGCATTCCAACTCGAACTCGCTCCCCGGAACTTCTTGCATCACGGCACGCTCACCGTCGCGTCGCCAGTCGAGGCGAACGATGTGAAGCCCCTTCACTCTGCCATTTTCTCCGGAGAAGCGCTTGGTATTGACGCTCCAATCGCGCCGCACGCCCTCCTCGTGCGCCGCCGACGTGCGCAGGATCATCGGCCACTGCGGCCACGGCATTTCGGCGGTCCGTGCCTCAGGCGGACGCGGCAAAAGCTCAAGCTGATGCACCACTCGGGCACCCTGGCGGTTGGCGGTGCCGAGGCAATCGGCACCGGTATCGCCGCCGCCCAGAACGACAACCCGTTTGCCGCGTGCGGTTATCGCGGTTGCCGGGTCGAGCGTATCGCCCGCATTGCGTCGGTTCTGCTGCGGCAGGTAATCCATCGCAAAATGGACCCCCGCCAGCTCGCGGCCGGGAATTGGAAGGTCGCGCGGCCGCGTCGCACCGAGCGCGAGGCAGATGGCGTCGAAGCGCGCGCGCAATTCGTCGCCATGGATATCGCTGCCAACGTTGCAGTTGGTCACGAACGTAACGCCCTCGGCATGCAATTGCTCAAGCCGCCGGTCGACGATGCGCTTCTCCAGCTTGAAGTCGGGAATGCCGTAGCGCAAAAGCCCGCCGATACGGTCGGCGCGCTCGAATACGGCGACCTCGTGACCGGCGCGGGCGAGCTGCTGGGCACATGCGAGTCCCGCCGGCCCGGAGCCGATCACAGCGACCCGCTTGCCGGTATGACGAGACGGCGGACGCGGCGTAATCCATCCGCCTGCGAAGCCGTGCTCGGCGATGTTTTTCTCGATGAGTTTGATAGTGACCGGGTTGTTATTGATGTTGAGGACGCATGCCTCTTCGCAGGGCGCGGGGCAGACCCGGCCGGTAAACTCGGGAAAGTTATTGGTGGAATGCAGCCGCTCGCCCGCTTCGCGCCACCGGCCGCGATAGACGAGGTCGTTCCAATCGGGAACCAGGTTACCCAGCGGGCATCCCTTGTGACAGAAAGGGATACCGCAGTCCATGCATCGGGCACCCTGCATCTGAAGCTTTTCGTCAGGCAGTTTTAGTTCGAACTCGTTCCAGTCCTGAAGCCGCTCTTCGACGGCACGCCGCGACGGCGTTTCGCGCTCGAACTCGAGAAAGCCCGTTATCTTGCCCATCCGATTAGCTTATAGCCGGCAACGTCGGCGCCGGCTGGCGACCCCTTGCGCCCACCCGGCATATACTCCGCGCGCCATCATACCGCGGCCAGCCGCGCCAGGTCGGAGCCGATAT
>JAJYVB010000019.1:0-17294 GCA_021792265.1 Deltaproteobacteria bacterium
GCTGCGCCATGACCGGCGCGCGCTCGAAGCGGCTGACCGTCTCCAGGATGGCGTTCAGATTGCGGTCGGCGGCGCTTGCGTAAAAAACCCCCTCGCCGCCATGGCCGTCCAGCGGTTTGACGATCATTTCGCCGCCTTGTTCGACCATGAAAGCCTTGAGCCGCGCAATATCGCTGGTCACCAGGGTGGGGGGGATCGCCTCGGGAAAGTTCAGCGTGTAGAGCTTCTCGTTGGCTTCGCGAAGTCCGGCCGGATGATTCAGGACGAAAGTGCGGCGCGGATCAACCAGGCTCAGCAGCATCGTCGTGTACAGGTAAAGCGCGTCAGCCGGCGGATCCTTGCGCATAAAGACCGCGTCGAACCATGAGAGCTCCCGTTCCGAGCCGTCGTCCAGGAAGCGGTAGTGCGGGCTCGTACGCTGCACCTCGCATCGGCGTGTCCGTACCCAGACCCGCGGGCCGCGCGCGTAGATGTGGCGCTGGTCGAGATAGTAGAGTTCGTGGCCGCGAGCCAGCGTCTCCAGCATCAGGACGAAGGTCGTGTCCCGGTCGGGCAGAACTCCGTCGAGCGGGTCCATTATGAAGGCGAAGCGATAAGCCATCATCTGCTCCCGGGGCCAGAGGACCAGCCCGTTGCGGCATTGACGATCGACAGCGCAGCCAGGGCCGCGGTTTCGCCTCGCAGCCGGTTCGGCCCGAGACCCACGGGTTGCAAGCCATGGGCGAGGGCGAGTTCGTGCTCGCCCGGTTCGAAGCCGCCCTCGGGTCCGCACACTATCAACACGGACGAGGCGCTCGCGTAGCGCGCCAGTTCACCGAGCGGCGTCGCTCCTGGAACGCAGATCAGGGCTAGCGTTCCTTCGGGCACCCCGCGAAGCATCTGGTCGAAGCTAACCGCCTCCCGGATCTGGCAGAGCGCTGGAACCAGGCTCTGCTTGGCAGCCGCGGCTGCGATACGCCGCCATCGGGCTAGTTTTGATGGGCCAGGCGCCATAACGACGCCACGCGCGCAGAGGATCGGCCGTATCTCGCAGGCGCCCAGTTCGACGGCCTTCTCAATCAGGAAGTCCATCCTCGGTCCCTTGATTATCGCGGGTGCGAGAATCAGCCGCGGATGCGCGGCAAGCGGCTTCAGTCGCGGGCCCGCGGCCGGTTCGATCGCGACGACGGCGGTGTCGCGCTCAAAGCGCTCGATAATCCCTGAGCACTCGCCTCCGTCGTCGCAAAGAAGCCTGACCGCATCGCCAGGAGCAAGACGGCTTGCCGACCTCATATGGCGAAGCTCGGCCCCGGCGACTCGGGCAGTCCGCCCCTCGATGGCGGAGCGGGGAACGATGAAACGTGCAGGCTCCTTCACCGGTCAGCTACAGTTATCCTCGAACACGAGAGCAGCCGTTGGTAAACGGATCCTCTCGCTCGGGGGTACAGCTTCGAAGTGTAGCATCGCCTGCCGGGTGCAGTCTTGCGGTTTCGGATTGCGCATCGTGGCGTCGTCCGGTTGCATGTCGCTTGCAGCCGTCTGTGGACACACGGCTTGAGCCAAAATTGCGCCGACTCACGGAGGGCCGCTAGACTCGCTGGCAGGAGAGCTGCGTAAGGGCCTTTGACGATGAGCTTTGGCGGGCGTGACGCGGTTGCGGAGGTGCGCGAGCGCGCCGATATCGTGGCGGTTATCAGCGCCCATGTGCGGCTAAGGCGGGTTGGCCGCAACCACGTTGGGCTGTGCCCGTTTCATAACGAAAAGACGCCGTCATTCAGCGTAAACGGGGAGCGAGGTTTTTTTCACTGCTTCGGATGCGGCGCTGGGGGCACGGTGTTCGACTTCGTGATGCGCCTGGAGGGGCTGAGCTTCGCCGAGGCGCTTGAATCGCTTGCCCGCCGCTTCGGTGTCGAGCTACCGAGGCATGCTGGCGACGCTCCCCGGCGCGGCGAGCGCGAGCGGCTCTTCCAGGTCAATGAGTTCGCGGCCGAGTTTTACGTCCGAGTCCTGGAGCGATCCGACGCGGGCAAGCAAGCGCGCGCCTACCTCAAGTCGCGTGCAATCAGCGACGAGACGGCGCGTGCGTTCCGACTCGGCTTTGCCCCGTCGCAGCCCGCTACGCTGGCTGCGGCGTTGGCGCGGCGCGGGCTGGCTGAGGCTGGCATCGCCGTGGGTCTGGTCCGCCGCGGCCCCGACGGTCTGCGCGACCTTTTCGTTGGTCGCCTGATATTCCCCATCCGCGACAGCCAGGGACGAGTCATCGCATTCGGAGGACGGGTGCTTGACGACCGGTTGCCCAAGTACCTGAATTCTCCCGAGAGCCCGCTTTTTTCCAAGGGGCGATCGCTCTACGGCCTCTACGAAGCGCGCCAAGCCATCGCACGCGCCGACCGGGCTATCCTTGTCGAAGGGTATTTCGACGCAATCGTGCCCTGGCAGGCCGGCATGAAAGAGGTTGTCGCGTCGTTAGGCACGGCACTTACTGTCGAGCAGCTCAAGCTGCTCGCGCGTTATACGCGCAACGTCAGCGCATGCTTCGACGGCGACGAAGCGGGACGGCGGGCGTCGATGCGGTCGCTGGAAAGCTTCCTTGAAGCGGGACTGCTGGGACGCGGGGCCTTCCTGCCAGCCGGGTTTGACCCCGACACGCTGGTGCGCGAGCGCGGAGTCGAAGAGTTGGAGCGACTGGTCACCTCGGCACGCCTGCTCGTCGATTTCTTCTTAGACGAGGAGAGCGCGCGCGTTGGCGATCGGCTGGAGAAAAAGGCCGACGCAGCCCGCCGCGTCGCCGAACTTCTGCGAATCGTCAACAACCCCTTCGAGTTCGACCTTCTCGCTCGCAAGGCTGCCTCCGCCCTGGGGGTGAGCGAAGATCTGCTCCGGCGCGAGGCGTTCAAGGGCAACCGGTCGCGAAGCTCGGGCGCAGGCTCGAAAGCGGGCTCCGATTCAACCACGGTTGGCTCCTCTGTGGAAAGCCGGGCGTGTCTGGGTCTGCTCGCGCTGGCGATGCGGTTTCCGGAACTGCGGGCGGAGATTGCTGGCTGCCTTGGTAACGACGACCCGGACGAATCGGCCGCGATCATACGGGAAATCTGCGCAAGCAGCGAAAGCGCTGCCGATGTGTCGCTAGAAGAGAAACTTTCGCCACCGGCACGGGCGGCGCTTGCAGGGCTGCTGGTTGGCGAGTTTGCGCAAAATCAGGATCAGGGGCGCCGGCTTATGGACGACTACGCGGCCGCGTTGGCACGCCGGCGAGTCGCTGGCCGAGTGAGCGCGCTCAGACATGCGGCGGCCGCGAGCGACGATTCCGCTGCCGCGGCGCGCGCAAGCCAGGAGCTAATTGAGCTTCGCCGGGAATCTTCTCGCCTGCGGTGAGAAATTCTCGAGCGTTTGCTGCGGATCGCTCGGCGCACGCTGGCAGCCGGCGATTTCCCAAGCTTGCTACGTCGTAAGGCCGCGGCGCTTTCGTTTAAACCCGAGCCGCGAAGCTGTTAAGCTGAAGATCCCAGCTGATGTCACTGCGCGGGCCCATAGCTCAGCTTGGTTCAGAGCTGCCGGCTCATAACCGGCTGGTCCCAGGTTCAAATCCTGGTGGGCCCATATCATCCGAACAAGGAGCGGCGCAAAAAAAGCGGGCGCGCGCAGCCGTGAAGGCAACAGTTCAGCGCAGCGCGCGGCCGCCAGGAGTGCGCCGATTGGAGGCATGAGTTGCGTGAGTCAATAGAACGGCTGATGCGATTGCAGCTTGCCGATCGCGAGCTGATGGAGTTGCGGAATTCGTTGGCAAAGGTAGCGGAGCGCGTCGAGCGCCTGCGGAGCGAGTCGGAGACGGGCGGTTCAGAACTGGAGACGTTAGCCGCGGAACATCGTGAGGCTGAAATCGAACAGCGACGGATCGAGCGGGAGCTAGCGGAAGGCGAGGCACGTATCCGGACCAAGCGCATGCGTCTCAGCATGGTGAACACCGAGAAGGAGCTGCAAGCGCTCGGCCACGAGGTTGAAGCGCTCAAGGAAAACAATCAACGACTCGAGGCCCAAATCCTGGCAGGCATGGAGAGTCTGGAGCAGCGCGGCCAACGAGTCAAGGAACTCGAGGAGACGGTCGGTTCGGTTCGCCAGGAACTTCTGGAGGCGCAAAAGGAGATTGCCGCCGAGGTCACGGAACTCGAGGGCAAGATCGCCAAGCTGAGCGCCGACCGCGATGTGATCGCCGCCAGCCTGGACCCGCAGCTTCGCCAGCGCTACGACGTGATCTTCGACAGGCGCGGCGGGCAAGCGGTTGCAGTCGTGCGCGACGGTACGTGCTTCGGCTGCCGCATGCGCATTCCGCCGCAGCTCTACAACGAGATCCTAAGGAGCGACAAGATTCATTTCTGCCCTAACTGTCAGCGGATTCTGTATCTGGAACCCCAGCAGGAAAGCGAATAGGTTCAAAAGCCAGTACCATGGCGGGCCGTAAGACCGGGTGGTGCCGAGGAGCGCCGCAACGCAAGGCGTACGAAGCTGGCTGGCCGCTGCCCGTTCGAGTCCCAGTTTGGTAAACTGATTGCAGCGGAGTGAGCCGGGCGATCGCCCCGCTTGCGGGGAGGAAAGTCCGGGCTCCACAGGGCAGAGTGGCCGCTAACGGCGGCGCGCGGCGACGCGCGGAAAGTGGCACAGAAAAAATACCGCCCGCAAGGGTAAGGGTGAAAAGGTGGGGTAAAAGCCCACCGGCACGCGAGTGATCGCGTGCGCATGCCAAACCCCACTCGGAGCAAGACCAAATAGGAGGGTGAGTCGCCCGCTCGCAATCCCTCGGGTATGGTCGCACGAGTCGGCGAGTAATCGTCCGGCCCAGAGGAATGATCGCCGCCCGTAAAGGGTACAGAACCCGGCTTACAGGCTCACTCCGCACCTTCCCGCCGGTGGCGAGACGCAGTGCGTCATCCCGAGCGCAGCGAGTCTGCGAGCGGAGTCGAAGGATCCGCGCGGCATTCCTTGGCCGCGCGATTTGGCTGGGCTTGCCGAAGAAAGTCCATCGCAGCCGCAAGGATGGCGGCTGCGGATTCTTCGCTGCCGCTCAGAATGACCGATTCCATTTTGTCAACGAATATCAGACTCGGGACACTAGAAGCAGTCTCATAAAGGTACCTCAGCCGCGCGCTTGCACCCCACGAAGCAAGCTTCGCGGGGACCCCGCTTCGGCGCGGCCTCTCGCGACAGAGGGAGGTCAAATTGGGCCGACTGAGCCCATCGGGAGTGAATCGCAAAATTTATGAGACCGCTTCTAACGTCGCTCTTGCGCCGCGGATTTGTTGGCGATCCCCATCTCAATGCCGGCGGCTAACTACTTCATCGCCGCGCGCGAATGACCGCGGCCGGGGATCTGCCCACGGCCGCCGCGGACCGAAGCTTTTGTTGCGAGTACGGAGTGAAGCGCCGGGCTTTCCTGGCGAAGCAGTTCTGCCAGACGCGCGATAGAGCCCAGGTCCGAAGGTTCGACGCGCATCCGTGGCAGCAGGTGAACCCGCACCCCCGCAGGAAGCCGGGCCGAGAAGCGCCGCACCCGCTCGACCTGTTCGAGCACGCCGGCACCGTATTTTTCGAGGAAGCGCAGCGGCGCGCCTATCTCCGCCAGCAGGCCCGGCTCGCCGTTGCGCTGGCTCAATCCTCCCACCAGGTTTAGGAATTGGCTAAAGCCATGCGTTAGCTCATCTCCCTGAGCCAGTAGGATCTCATCGAGAAAGCGATTGACGACAACCGCTTTCGGCCGCAGCCGGTTGGCGCGCAACGCCTTGACCGCGGCTTCGGTGCTTTTCAGGCGGTCCTCTTCGGGCGTGGTAACTAGCACGAAACCGGCAAGACGCGAATGCAAAAGCGAGCGGATGGCGTGGAAGCGCGACGAGATTGCGTCGAGCGCCTCGGAAGCGTCGGCGAAGAAGTCGAGGATCGATGTAAGGGTGCTGGCGCCGGCAAAGCGTTCGAGCTCCAAAGCGACGAAGCGCGCCGCCCGGTTGGCCAGTCTGAGCGCAAGCGGTGTCGTACCGCGTTGACGCGCACCAACCAGCCATCGCACGCTGCGGGTGTCGAGGAGCTGGAGCAGATGCTCGGGAGCCTCGAACAGCTCCAGCGCATGCGATACCGGGGGGGTGTCGACCACTTCCAGTTCGAAGCGGCGGCTCTCGTGGATCTCGTAGAGCCTATCGAGTGCGGCGTAGATGTCGGCGCCGGCAAAGGAGGAAGTCAGGCTCTGATAGAAGCGGTTGGCAAGGATTCGGGCGCGGGCGGCGGGGCTCGCCACGGAACGGCGCACGAGGCTGTCCCAAATTCCCTTGACTTCCAGAACCATCGCCGCGATCGGAAGCGAGGCCGGCAGCCCGGCGGCTTGCAGATGGCGGGAATCGAGGTGTAACGGCCGATTGCTCGCCTTGCCCATTTCCAGGGCGTCGCGCAGGCGCCGCGCCGGATCGACCGTCATCACCGCGGTGTCCAGTCCTTCGAGCGCTCCGGCGAGCGCCAAGGCCGCAGAAACGGTGGTCTTTCCTACGCCGCCGTTGCCGACGATTAGGAGCACCTTTCCTTTGCGCAGTAGCTCCAGCATCGCGCGCCAACTCGCCCTCTCAGCGAATGCAAGGCTAGCAGGGCGGCGCACTTTGCGCACCCCGGCCCGGGCACGCCGCCGCGCGACTGCGTGTCCGGGCCGGGAATTGCTGTTCCGGCACCTGGCCGGCTGCCGTACAATCGCTCCATCTGGCGAGGGAGGTTTTGCACGATGGCTCAATACCTGCCGTGGACGTCGGCGCTCGCCAGTCTGGGCGCGCTGATTTTCATCCTATTTACGTACAGGAGGATGAGCGCGGAGGTGCGCGGTGCGGTTGGGACCTTCCTGGCTCCGCTCGGCGGCCAGCTTGAAGCGATGCGCACGGCCCTGGAGGGTGCCAAAACCGATCTGGCGGTCCGGCTCGAAACGGTCAGGACTGAAATTCGCCAGGAGAGCGGCGAGCGGCTGGAACGCGGGTTTCGCGAAGTTCAGAGCGGGCTTGAAACGCAGCTCTCGCAAGGCCGCTTGGAGCAGGCGACCACGCTCAGGCGGGAGATAGAGACGCTGGCCGGTCAGACCGGGGAGAAGCTCGATGCTATCCGGGATCTGGTTGACAGCAAGCTTCTCGCCATTGGCGGACAGGTTCAGGCTCAGCTCGAGCGTAACATCCGGGAGGGTCTGGAACAGTTCGAGCAGGTGGAAAAGCATCTGCGTGCCGCCGAAGAGCAACTCCGCAGCGTCAGCACTATCGGAGCTTCGATCAATGATCTGAACAACCTTCTCAAGCTGCCGCATCTTCGGGGCAAATTCGGCGAGGCGAGCCTCGAGCGCCTGCTGGCGGACTTTCTGCCCGCCCACATGTACGCGCTGCAGGCCCCCGCGGGCGAAGACGCTCAGGGCCGAGTTGACGCGGTAATTCGCTTCCCCGGCCGCGACCTGCCCGTGGACGCCAAGTTTCCGCGCGAACAAATCCTGCCGCTTTTCGAGACCAACGAGGCATCCAAATTGGACGAAGCGCGCCAGCAGTTTGCCCGCGTCATGAAGGAGCAAGGCCGGCGCATAGCAGGCTACATCCGTCCCGAAAACGGCACCACCGACATGGCCCTGATGTACCTGCCTAGCGAAACGCTTTACATGGAAGCGGTGCTCAACGCGGATCTGAGCGAGACGCTCAACCGCTTGCGCGTCTTCCCCGTCTCGCCCAACACGCTGATCGTAACGCTGCAGGCGATCGCAATGGTCTTCAAGATGTACGAATTTGCCAAGAGCCACGAAAAGGCGACGCAGGAGCTGGCTAAGGCGCAGCGCTCGTTCGCCCACTTTGAAGGCCAATTCGAAAAGATTGGCAATGCGCTCGACAGGGCGCAGGAGTCCTATCGGCTCGCGTCAAGCCACCTGAACCGCTACCGCAACCGGGTGGTTGATTTGAGCGGCGAGGTGCCGCCCGATGTCGAACCGGCCGGCAGCGACGCCGAAACGGCAGACAACGGCTGACCCGCGTCTGGCGATCGGCGGGGCGTTGCAGATTACCGGGCGCTTGACCGCGGCGATGCGGGACGCGGCGCCAAGTCCGAGGCCGGTCTCAGCCCGGCTCGGCGTCCGAGGGCTGGGGTTCGCTTTTGATCTGGCTTCGTTCCTGCCCCGTTGCGATCCAGTCTTCTACTTCGCGGCGCTCGGCCTCGAGGAAACGGGCGACGCCGGCACGAAGCCCCTCGTGAGCGATGAAATGCGCGCTCCGGGTGAGCGCGGGGTCGAAACCGCGCAGCCATTTGTATTCCCCGCCCGCTCCCGGCTCGAAGCGTCGCAGGCCGCGCGCGATACAGTGCTCAATCGCGGCATAGTAGCAGACGTTGAAGTGCAGAAATTTGAGCTCCTCGAAGCATCCCCAGTAGCGGCCGTAAAAGACTCCCGCCTTCTCAAGGTTCAGGGTCCCGGCGATCGGGCGTTCGTCGCGAAAGGCCAGCACGAGGCGCAGGTAGGGGCGGTAAGCGGTGATAATCCGCTCGAAGAAGGCGCGGTTCAGATATTGGCGGCCCCAGTACAGTTTCTGGATAGTGGACAGGTAGAGCCGGTACGTCAATGGGACTAGAGTTGGCGAAATTTCCTCGCCCGAGAGGACGCGAATCGTAACCCCCTGGGCGCGCAAAGCGGCGCGCTCGTGGCGCACCGCGCTACGCCGTCTGCTTTTGAGCGCGGCCAGGTAGTCGTCGAACCCGGCGAAGCCGCGGTTCTGCCAGTGGTACTGATATCCCGTGCGGACCAGGAAGCCCGCCCTTTCCAGCGCCCGTGTCTCGTCTTCCGTGCAGAAGTTGACATGGACCGAGGAGAGGCGATTGTCCGTGCACAGTGAAGCCAGGGCGCCGGCCAAATACTCGAGCAGCGCAGGGCGCATCTCGCCGGACCGAGTGAGAAACCGTCGTCCCGTATGCGGGGTGAAGGGCACCGCAGCCAGCAACTTGGGGAAATAGCAGATACCGGCGCGTTGCGCCGCCTCGGCCCAGGCGTGATCGAAGACGAACTCGCCGAAACTGTGGCTTTTGAGATAGAGCGGGCAGGCCGCCAAAAGCTCGCCGCCTGGGCGGCTCCGCGCCAGTAGATGGCACGGTGTCCATCCGCTGTTCGGGGCGGCGCTTGCAGAGCTTTCCAGCGCATCCAGCCAGTTCCAGGCGATGAACGGTGAGTCTTCGTCCGTGAGCAAGGCGTCCCACTGCTCGCGGGGCACCGCTTGGATGCCGTCGGCGAGATCGACGCTAATCGCGTGCCGGGCTGAGCCGGCGCGGGCGCTTTCCGCTCGGGGTGCTCTGGAACTCATCGCCAATCTTTCGCAAGCTTGTCGCCGCGCTGCTCCACTGGCTCGCTGGCCGGCCATTCGAGCTTAGCCGTCACCGGCAAAGCGGCAAAGAGGACGGCGCTTGGGATGGCTTTCGGCTACTTCTGTGGGCTGCCTGTCTGCTATGATTCATGGCAAGTGTCGGGTCTGGTACCGGGAGCATTGAACGTGCTGAGAGTGGGTGCGGCCTGTCAGGTTGATGGAACTGACGGCGGTGACAGCGGCGATCGTTACCAGGGCGGAACGGGAACGATAACGGAGCAGCGTACCCGGCCGCGCACGGGTCGGCCGCCGCTGTTCAAGGTGATATTCCTCAATGACGACTACACGCCGATGGAATTCGTCGTGGAGGTGCTGAAAACGGTATTCCATAAGGCGCATGCGGAAGCGACCCGCATCATGCTTCATGTGCATCAAAACGGCATGGCGGTCGTCGGCGCTTATCCGTTTGGGATTGCTGAGACCAGGGTGGCAATCGTCGAGGAGCTGGCGAGGCAGCACGAGTACCCGCTGAAGTGCGTGATGGACAAACAGTAGGAACAGGAAGGGAGGAGAATCGGCCCGGCGAGCCGCACAGGCCGGATTCGAAAGCGCGATGCCTTCGCCAGGCGTTTTAATCAGTCGAGAACTTCAGGTGACGCTTCAATTAGCGGTCACCGAGGCAACCAACCGGCGTCATGAGTACGTGTCGCTGGAGCATCTGCTGTACGCGATGCTTCACGACGCGACGGCAAGTAATATCCTGCACCACTGCGGCGCGGATCTGGAAGCGCTGCGCAACGGGCTTGCGCGCGTGCTCGACGAGGAGTTCGAGCGGCTGCCCGAGGGTGCATTGCTGTCGCCTCACTACACCCTCGCCGTGCAGCGGGTCCTCCAGCGGGCCGCGGCTCATGTACAGTCGTCAGGCCGGCGCGAGATCGATGGCGGCAACGTGCTCGTCGCCATGTTTCACGAAACCGAGTCGCACGCCGTCTACCTGCTGCAGGAACAGGGTATCAGCCGCTTCGACGCGGTGAATTTTCTGGCCCACGGGGTGTCCAAGATCGGCGCCGAAGAGGGGCGGGAAGTTCACGGCACTGAAGACGGTGACGGTGAGGGCGAAGGCGGCGACGACGAAGAGCGCCGTCTTCTGCCGGCCAAGGCCTTGGAACGGTACGCCATCAATCTAGCGTCCAAGGCTGCGCGCGGCCAGATCGATCCGCTGGTCGGCCGCGAGCGCGAGGTCGAGCGGGCGATCCACATACTGCTGCGACGGCGCAAGAACAACCCGGTCTTCGTCGGAGAGGCTGGCGTGGGCAAGACGGCGCTGGCCGAGGGCCTGGCGCTCGCGATTCACGAGGATAGAGTTCCTGAGGCGCTCAAGGGGGTGGAAATCTACGCTCTGGACATGGGCGCGATGCTGGCAGGCACGCGGTTTCGGGGCGACTTCGAGCAGCGGCTCAAGGCCGTGATCAAGGCGGTTACCGGGGACCGGCGAAAGATCCTGTTTATCGACGAGATCCATACGATCGTCGGCGCCGGTGCGGCGTCGGGAGCGACGCTCGATGCCTCGAATCTGCTCAAGCCCGCGCTTGCCGCGGGCGAGGTCCGATGCATCGGCTCGACGACATACCAGGAGTACAAACGCTCCTTCGATCGCGATAAGGCGCTGGCGCGCCGCTTCCAGCGTATCGACGTCCTGGAGCCGAGCCCCGAAGAAACCGTCGCTATCGTTAACGGCCTCAAGAGCTACTACGAGCGTCACCATCAGGTACGCTACACGGCAGGCGCCGTTCGCGCGGCGGTCGAGCTCTCCGCACGCTATATCAATGATCGATTCCTGCCCGACAAAGCCATCGACGTGATCGACGAGGCTGGGGTGGCGGCCCGTTTGCGCGGAGCAAGCGGCGGCCCGGTGACAGTGACCCAGCGCGATGCGGAGCGTGTCGTGGCGCGGATGGCGAAGATTCCCGAGCGCACGGTTTCGGCCTCGGACCGCTCGCGGCTTCGGGACCTCGAAACGGAACTTCGCCGTGTCGTGTTCGGGCAGGACCGCGCGGTCGAGGCGCTGGGCCGCGCTATACGGCTTGCGCGCTCGGGCCTCGGACATCCGGACCGCCCGGTGGGCGCCTTTCTTTTCGCCGGACCAACCGGCGTTGGCAAGACCGAAGTGGCGCGCCAGCTCGCCAGGGTCATGGCGGTAGAGTTCCTGCGCTTCGACATGAGCGAGTATATGGAACGGCACACCGTCTCGCGGCTGATTGGCGCTCCGCCGGGCTACGTCGGCTTCGACCAGGGCGGCCTGCTGACCGACGCCATCAATCACACGCCGCACTGCGTGCTCCTGCTCGACGAGATCGAGAAGGCCCATCCGGACGTTTTCAACATCCTGCTCCAGGTCATGGACCATGCTACGCTGACCGATAACAACGGGCGCCGTTCGGATTTCCGCAACGTGATCCTCGTGATGACCACGAATGCGGGCGCCCAGGAACTGACTCGCGCGGCGATCGGCTTCGGGACCTCGGCGGTCGGCGGATCGCCCAAGGCCGCGATCGAGCGGCTGTTCAGCCCGGAGTTCCGAAATCGCCTCTCGGCAACAATCGAGTTCGCGTCCCTTACCCCGGAGGTAATGGAGCGGGTGGTGGACAAGTTCGTCGGCGAGCTTGCCGAGCGGCTTGGCCGGCACAAGGTCGAAATCGAGCTTTCACCTGAGGCCACAAAGTGGCTCGCAACACGCGGCTACGACCCGCGTTTCGGAGCGCGGCCGTTGGGGCGGCTTATCGAAAACGAAATTTCCCGGCTGCTTGCCGATGAGCTTCTTTTCGGCCGGCTCGCCAAGGGCGGCCACGTGCGGGTCGAGGTTGCCGACGACAAACTCAAGGTTAACTTCGATTCTGCGCGAAACTCTGCGTCCAGCGAAGGCCGGCCGTCGGCGTGAGCTCCGACAGGCACCGGCAGCTTTGCAGCGGCAAGCCGAACGCCGCGCTCTTATGCGGTCAGCCTGCACCAGGCGCTTTGGGCCGGTGCAAAGTTCAGATTGCTCAGGTCAGCCGGTTGGCCTATTTTTCACATTAGGCGGGATGAAATGACCGGACCTGACCCGCCCGGTTTCCGTCAATGGCACTCACGGCGCCAAACGTTCTGACCCTGTTTCGCGTGGCCACCGCGCCGCTGCTCGTGTACCTGTTGCTTCATACAGGGCCGGTGGCGGCGGCTTTGGCGGCTGCGGTCTTTCTTCTGGCGACTCTCAGCGATTATTTCGACGGTTACCTGGCGAGGAGTTACGGCACCGCGACAACCTTGGGCAAGTTTCTGGACCCGCTTGCCGACAAGCTGATCGTTGCTGCGGCTCTGATCATGCTTGCTGGCGAGCCGACGCTCCAGCGTGTCCCGGCCTGGCTGGTCGTCGTTATCGTATGGCGCGAGCTTATGGTGACGGGGTTGCGGGCAGTGGCCGCAGGCGAGGGAGTCGTTATCGGCGCGAGCGATCTTGGCAAGTACAAGATGGTGCTGCAAGCAATTGCGATTCAGGGGTTGCTCGTTCGCTACACGTATTTTGGCGTCAACTTCTTTGCGGCCGGAATGTTCGTGCTCTGGATCGCCACGGCCGTGAGTCTCTGGTCGGGTGTCGATTATTACGTAAGGACGATCGCGGTGCTCACCGCTAAGGAAGCCGTCCGGCCTGCCGCCGAGGCGCGGTTTGACAAGCTAAGGTCAGCCGGATAAACGATCTAAGCGTTTTTCGCGCGGGGCGGGTGTAGCTCAGTTGGTAGAGCGTGTGCTTGCCAAGCACAAGGTCGTCGGTTCGAAACCGATCACCCGCTCCAGAGAACCCTAATAAAATCAAGGACTTAGCGACGGCTGGCGTTTTCGCCTCAGTTCGCATTCACGGGATTGTAGATGCATTGTAGGCGGCTGAGCCCTCGGCTGCCTGCGTCGAGGGGTGCGAAAACACGCTCCGGCTCAGCGCCTGGGTCGCCCAGCTTCGGGTATAGATGGACGAATTGCGACTTAGGTCCCGAAGCCGCAATCGAAAACCCTTGAGAAAGCGTTATATTTTACGCCCTGGCGGGGGGTACCGGGGGCTCAAAAATAGAACGCCGGGGGCGACCCGACGGCCCGCATATATGGCGCAGGCAAAACTCAGGGCCACCACGTTCCTTCACGGCAGTTTAAGTGATATGCCGCTCACTTTAGGAGGTCCATATGAACGAAAAGCAGCGGGCGGCGATAGCCGAAGTCGCAAATAGGAGGTCTCGAAGATGCGAGACGTTGCAAAGATGAGTAGCGGAAAAGGGAAGCGAAGGCAGGCGGAACGGCTGAAACGGTTCTACGACGAACCGGCGGTGTGTGCCGCTTGTGGGAAGCAATCCAACGCTAGGTGCGCGTGCGAACTCGAGAATCCGCCGCAATGGGTGGTCGATCGCGCCGATCTGCTCCACGCAGAGTTGTGGGCGCGTCCTTTGTGTGTAGACTGCCTGAACGCCGATTACCCAACGCTCAAGCTCTGCTTCGAAGACCCGTTCGGCGGCGAGCATCGCTATTACGGCAACGTTTGCATCGACTGCGGCGAGCACATCGACAATTATTGCCTGGAACTCGGTAAGCGCGACGGAGAGCAGGCGCCGAGTCCCGGACAGATGATAAACCTCGCGATAGTGCGGCTAGTCGAGGCAGCGGCAGGGCGCGACGCCCAAATCGAGTCCCTGGAAAGCAATCTCTCGTCCCTGTCGGGCCTGCCGTATCAGATGACTGCGCGGCGGCTTCAGCGGTTGCGACGTGACCGGCTTCTGCTTGTGCAGCAGGCGAGGCATCTGGAGGAACAGCTTGAGAATAGCCACAACGCCGCGGTGGCACGGGAGACCAGGGCGCTGGTCCGCCAGTACGAGCTAAAGGCGTGATTTAACCGCCCAACCCCGGACGCTCGTTCTTGAGCGTTCGACCTCACACCGCCTCCTAAGAGACGGGGCTTCTCATTCCCCCACGCCACAATAATCGTTGCCTATTCGGCTTCGGGCTCGGGCGGGTCTAGTTGGGCGGCGGGAGCGCGGCGGTCGGCGGGGAGACCAAGCGGGCGCAGGCTATGGCGAGGTCGGGCGCAATGGCGATACGCAATAGGCTGCGCGGGCTGAGCATCAATTCGTGTTCTTGACGCATCGCGCTGTCTTGATGGCGGCGAAGACTTTCCATCGCCGCCAGCACTTCGGGGGAAAGTCCGCTATCTTCGAGCGCTCGCCAGATGACTTCAAAGAGCCTGTCCTGTACGAGATAACTTCGTGCCAGCCGCGTCAACGCTGGGAGGTAGGTGGGGCTGTTCAGATGCTCATTAAGATGGCGTAACGCGCGCACGCGGCGTCGCACCCCTTCATTGCGCGCGCGGCGCGGTTTAGTTCTCTGGCTCATCTTCAGCCCAGAGTTTGATGGCGGCTTCGAGGTAGGGCTCCAGCGGGGCTCGGACTGCTCGCAGTTTTGCTTCGAGCGCGCGAAGCCGGCTCCGGCGGCGCTTTTCGGACACCGCCCAAAAAATATAGACAATCGTTCCGCCGGCCGAGGCGCCAAGGCCGAAAGCAGCGAGGGCGATCATTTTTCGATGAACCCCGAAGATGAATGCCAACTGGGATGCCGATCAGGCGGGACTCCGGGGTCGGCTACGGCGATTCGGCCCTCGCCTAAAACACGCCCGAGCGTCGCGCCAAGCGCAACGGCATCGCCGGCCGAGGCTGCCACTTCCAGCTCGGAGCGGTGAAGTCGCAACCCATTGGCCAGGGCCGCGACAAGGCCGGGGCGCTGAGAAATTTCGCGCTCAAATCGCGCGCGCCAGGTCCGCCAGACGCCGGCGACCGTGGCGGCCAGGATGAAGCTTTCCGTTTCGTCAAGACAGGTGTTTTGGCTCTCGTCCAATTGACTACTCCTTTAAACTGCTCACTTACTATCTCAGGCGCGTCACGCAAGACCGCGCTCTCGCAATTCTCTCAATCGCGCCGCACGGGCTTGCAGCGCCTCAACGTCGCTTTTGCGCGGTGCCTGTCCGCCGCGTCGGCGGACAAATTCGGTCGCGGCCTGAAATTCAAACTGGTCGGCACCCCTAAGGTCCAGCAAGGGATTTTCGCTGCCGTCTGAAATGGGTTTGAACATACTTTCATCTCCCTCAATGAATTTAACACAGTCGTTGGGCGCCGGCTTCCTTCGGAAAATGCGCGCGCCAGCGCGCGGCCGAGTGCCGCGGACGCGGTGGCATCTCCAGGTGATGCCGACCACGGGCCGCGGCTATTGCGGTGGCGAGCCGCATGGCCGGCGCCGGCGCGCGATACTAATTGATAATCCACTCTATTTTCTATTTCATGCACGATAATCAGTGCGCACGCGCAAATCGCAGCAGGTCACGACGGACCCTCAGAATCGCGATGTAATCACGAGTGACCTCGATAATTTCGTCGTCGTCGTCAAGCACGCTGCTCAAGGCGCGCGGGAAATTCCAAAAACTCCCGCCGTAAAGCAATTCGGGCGGCCAGCCGAGCACGCGGGCCTCGGTCTCGATGGCCGAAATCTTGTCGCGGATCACGTCCGGGATGAGCGGATTGCGGCTGTTAGGCGTCGCCGTGTCAACTCTTCGCGGACTGACGGGAACCGCGAAGCGCTCAAGGGGGTCGATAACCGGCGGGTGGCAGCGCTCGCAGACCCAGGGGCCGCGATGGCGCCAGAAGGCGCAGCCGTCGCAACCGGGGCAGGGTGCGGCAGGCGGCTCGGGGCGGGCGAGCAGCCGGAGCAGGTCAGGCTTGAGGGCGCGGATCGCTTCGGCTAGGTCGGGGGGGGTGACGCCCTTGGGACGGGCAAGGATGACCCCATCTTCAGCCGAAAGCACGATGCCCATCCGGCGGGCGCGCTCCACAATCTCCACCGCGTCCATGGCTAAAAACGGTCCTCCTCGGCGGCGGCATCGCGTGAGGCGATCGTGTCAATCGAGCACTCTGAGCACAGGGACCGATCGGCGCCGTGCGGGCAGGGCCGGGAGCTTGCCGGAGCATTTGCTTCAGAGTCCCCGCAGGAAACGGGGGGCATTAAACCCCTTGTGGCAGAAGCGTTTTTGAACAGCGTTTCTTGCGGGCGTTCTGCCCCAAGGCCCGCAGGAAACGACCCCTCGGAAGCCCTACGCGGAGAAGGGGTTGCTTTCCCTGCATTTCCTGCGGGCGGGATCAGAATATAAGGGGCGGCGCCGTGCGGGCAGGGAGTCGAGGGTTCGGGCGAGGCTTGACGGGTTGGATTCCTTTCTTGCGATTCTTGCGATTCTTGCGATTCGCACGCGATTGATTTTGAGGGGTTTTCATCCCCAACCGATGGCGCAGATTCGATTCCCGAAGCTGCGTTTTTTTGGATTCGATTCCCGGAAGTTGGGAATCGAATATCTCCTACGGGGAGTAAGGCGGATTGGACATTCCCCGTTTCTATTCTTCCGTTTCCCGTGGTAGTAGCGGAAAAGCAAGAATCGAATCGCGGCGAGTACAAAAACGGGTCCCCCCGGCGTCCAGTGCCAGTGCAGGTCCACAGTCCCGCCTCGCGCCCGGCCTTCAAGGCGCCGCCCACGACGCGGGCCGTCAATCCCACCCCCGCGCGGATCATCGCGGCATCGACCGGCGCTGCCTGGTTCGCGACGAAATCCGAGATTGCAGCCGTAGCCTCTTGCGCTTCCATGGCGCCCGCTTCGGCCGCCGCGATCTCGCCTGTTTCAAGATCGACGTTGACGACCATTCGCGGCCAGCCCGACTCGCCGCGAAACTCGGACCGCAAAAAATATTTTCCATTCGAGCGGGTGCATTCGACCAGCGCATCCGCGACACCGCGCCAGCTCTCACTGCCCATGACATTGATCGTGTCGCCCTCAGATCGCGTCTTTCCTTGGTGATGGAGCACCACAACCAGGCATCCCGTCCGTCTCGCAACCCGACTGAGCGGCGCAACTCCCAACTCGACCGCGGCATATTTGTC
>JAJYVB010000019.1:17304-21630 GCA_021792265.1 Deltaproteobacteria bacterium
CCGCAATGCGCAGCAGATTTTGAGCGTGATCAATAATCACAGCATCGAGCGCGTGCTTTTTCACCTCATTTTCGAGATACGCGGCGAGCGCATCACCGCTGAGGGCTGGGGCTTCGTCGATGAAAAATACTTCGTCGGCAATTCCCCACCGTTCAAACAGTTGAGCGACCACCTGGCCGTTGCGCTCCAGGCCCATGTAACCGACCCGCGCTCGTGCGCATCGCCGCCCGCAAAACGAATCGCCGCGCGCGAGGGAGCGGGTAAGAGCGCAAGCCCAGGTAGTTTTGCCGCTCATCGCCCGCCCGGAACGCTCCGCTCACCAGCGACTTGCGCTCGCGGCGCAACGCTGCTTTTTTCAGATATTCGGTGACAGTTTCGAAGCCACTAGTGCCTGCAATAGCAACTTCGTGCCGTTGTATTTCGATCACTGCCGCCTCGCGCCCGAGAGCGCGCGTGCGGAATTCCGTCAGCGCCGTTTCGGCCGCCTCGCGTATCGCCTCGTCGGCAGCAGGCTCGGTAAGCCAGCGCGGTCGATCGGCGTCGCGGTGGTTCGCGAATCTCGCCAGTTCCAATTCCAACGCCTGTGGGAGGAGCCAGTGATCAGGGTCGGCGGCGAGCAGCTGGAGCGCACGATCGTAGAGGCAAGCTTTGAAATGCCCTACCTCGAAGTCGGCTGACGTTGACTCCCTGTCATCGACGTCACCGGGCTCCCGGTCGGTGATGCGGGCGTGCGCCCTCTCGTGGCTCTGAGGGGGGTTCCCGTGGCTGGCCGGGGCGCTTTGGGCGCCGTTGCCTTGTCCGCTAGCAGATGGTGCAGGGGTGGCCGGAGGCTTTCGCGAGGGGGACGCGCTACTTGCCTCCGGCCCTGGGTCGCCGGACTGCTGAGGCCCGTGGGGGGCGGACGCAGCCAGCAGCCGGCGCAACTCTTTGGGATCGCCCTGGTTATCACAGGCCGGGAAAGTTACGGTGGTCCCAGCTATCGTGCGGATCACGTTGCGGACCCAGCACTCAAGCCCCTTGTGCAGCGGACAGCGGATTCGATCGCGCTCGACCGGGCACGCCGCAAGATGATCGCCCGCTTCGCCCGGCGCGGCGGCCACGTTCATCGGTCGGCCTGGACGGTGCCGGCGGCAGGGTTGCGCGAAGGCATGACGGTACATTCACGTAACCACGCCTCAACAGCGGCCGGGTCGTACCGAACGACGCGCGCCCCGATGCGCACAAAAGGCGGGCCTTCGCGCCGCAACCGCATTCCTTCCAATGTCCGCTCGCTGACGTTAAATCGCCGCGCAATCTCGCGCTGTGGGAGCAGTTCGTTTACGTTCATACCGAGCAAAGTACGCTCGGTAAATCGTGATGGGTAGCTATTTGGCTACGAACAAACGCGCTATCGACCGGATGTTCGCAGATTTTAGCGCAAGGCGAGTCCGATGCCCTGGGCGGCCCGACGAATAGCTAGTTCAACGGCCCGGCGACCGCGTTGATCGCCTTCCAATTCTCGCCAAATATCGCCTATCGACTCGCGGCCGACTTGATATTTCGCCAGCCACGTGAAGTGTTCGCGAGCCTTCGGCGCGGGCGGCAGGTCATCGCACTGTTCGGCGGCGGCCTCTTCCCCGGCCTCATCGACGACGACAGCACGATTGCTTTGCTCAATTTTATCAATCCAGGCGTCTAGGGCCGCGATGGTTTTGCGCCGGAAGTCGTCGGCGGAAGTATCGGGATACCATTGTGCGCTTACGAAACGCGGGCAGAAGGCAGCAACCGGCGTTCCGAAGGCGCACCATTCGCGCCCGACCTTGCCGCCGAAAAAACGCCAGTGGCGCATCGTATCAGCCGCGATCTCCGTGATCCAAGCATTCGACAGCCGCCATTGCCGTTGCCAGCGCAGCACCGCCTTACACTTTTCGGCCGCTCGCGCATCTGAGCAAAAGAGCTGATACGGTTCATCAGCCAAATCACCGATCAGTTGCGGATACAATTTCGCCGCAATGGCCAGGAAGTCGATCCGAGCACTGATCAGCACGCGTTTCACTTCGCCGCTCCCGCCGGGGTTGGCAGCGTCAACGGCATCGAGGTTGCATTGGCTTCCAAGGCCGCCCGCGCCGCATCGAGGTTGACCCTCGCGTAAATTTCTGTCGCGCCGCTCAGCCGCCGATGCCCGAGCACCGCGCCGACCACGGGTATTCCGACACCCGCCATCGCCAACCGGCTCGCGCACGTCCTACGCAGATCGTGTAGCCGCGCATCGACCAACCCGGCGCGCTGGCAAACCCGCGACCACGCGCTATGCGTTTCGGTGACATGTCCCGACTTGCTCCGGCTTGAGAATACCCACTCGCTATCGCGCGGCAACGTGCGTAGCACTTCGACCGCCGCGCGCGGTAAGGGCGCAAGCCGCGGCTCGCCCGACTTTGTATGCTCTAGCCGCAACGTGCCGCTTTCGAGATTGACATCCTGCCAGCGCAGTGAAGCCAACTCAGATCGCCGCAGGCCGATCAAGAGTAGCAACGCGAAATAAGCGCGCCACAACTCGCCCTCTTGAAGCAGGCTATCATTGAGCTTCACCAATTCCTGATCGCCTAGAAACCTATCGCGCGGCCGTTCCTTGAACCGCTCGAGTCCGAGCACCGGGCTGGTTTCACACAAACCCCAACGCTTGGCCCGGTTGAAAACCGTCCGCAACAGTTCAAGTACCCTATTGGCTTCAACCGGCCCGCGCTCTTCGGCGATCCGCTGTTGGAGCTTCGCCGTGTCGGCCACGGTGATCGTGCTTATCCGCCAGCCGTTCCACGCCGTGCATCGTCCCAACCGCCGCTGATCGCGTAACCAGCTCCGCTTGTGGAGCTTCGAATGCTCTTCGACATAGCGCCGCGCCAACTCGCCGAAGGTCGGTTCCTGCTTTTCCTTTTGCCGTTCCGCGAACGGATCGCCGCCGCTCGCAACCGCCGCCCGCAGCCGCAACGCCGCAGCCCGCGCCTGGGCGCACGATAGGTCAGGATGGCGCCCGAGCGTGATCCTGCGATTCCGCCCACCGATCCGCCCTTCCCAGATGTAAGACTTTGCGCCGCTCGCAATTACTCGAATCGCGAAACCTTTGATGGCATCGTCGCGAATAAATGCCTGCCCGCTTGCCGGCGCCTTCGCCGCCTCGACCGTAACCTTGGTTAGATGAGCCATTGACCTTGCGCTCCCTGTAGTTGCGTCCCTGTGTTTTTGTAGACACCACCAATGTAGGCGCATTGTAGGCAGATTGTCAAGTAGCTCTGCGTACCCGCGCGAAGTCCAACGCAAGGCACGGTCTATCGAAAGCCACTGTGCCCCAAGGGTTTTGTGAGTTTAGCCGCGTGTTGGGAGTAGCTGCGGGTAAGAGAGCGAAACCGGCTTGACAGTGCTTGCCAAGCACAAGGTCGTCGGTTCGAAACCGATCACCCGCTCCAGTGAACTTCCCGGTCAATTCGAAGCGTCTTCCGGAATGCCACGACGCCGTTGAAGCGGCTTTGTGTGGGACTGCGGGCTGAAGGAATTCAGACCAGGGGGCAACGATGGCGGCGTTACCTTGGCGGTCGTTCGGCCGGCCTGATCCGGATAGAGAGTACGTCGTGCTGCTTTCCTGCCTGCCGCTCAAGCGCGGCTGGCAGATTCCGGGATTTATCCTTAAGACAGTCCGCGTCATGAGGCAGTTGGGCCACAGTAGAGGGTTCATCGGATATGCGTTACGGGCGGACCTCCCGGGAAAGCGTTTTTTCACGCTGTCAGCTTGGGAGGACGAAAGGGCCCTACAGCGCTTTGCCGTCGAAGAGCCCAACGGCCGCATCGTGAAGTCGCTTCGCCCCCATACGGGAGAGACCCGTTTTGTTCGCCGGATGTTGAAGGGATCCGAGCAGCCGCCGAGCTGGTAATGGGCGCTGCGGTCGCTTCCAAAAATGAACGGCGACCGTTAGGGCGCGGGGACGCTGCATGCGTCTGCTGATAACCTCCGGGTTTTCCAGAGGTTTCTGGTTAGCGGCGCAAGGTTCGAACCGGCGGACCCAGCTCACCCTGCCCAACGGGGTTAGCCTGGCGTATACTTACGATGCTGATTCCCGCGTAACCGGGATAACCTACACGGCGGGGAACAACCAGTTGGGGAATCTGGCCTATACCTATGACGCCGACGAGCGGCGCTCTTCGATGGGTGGGAGCCTGGCGGCGGTCAGCCTGCCGCAGGCGGTCTCGGGCAACACCTTCAACGCCGGCAACGAAATGACCGCGTTCAACGGGACCGCCCTGAGCTATGATGCCAACGGGAATCTCTTGAGCGACGGAACGAACACGTACACGTGG